>NZ_JACHIA010000035.1 GCF_014202995.1 Longimicrobium terrae | reverse complement strand
AGTCCATCAACCTTCTGAACCGCCGTATACGGACCCGTACGTACGGTGGTGGGGGAGGGGGTGCCGGGGGTAACTCCGGCCCCCCTATCCCGATCCGGCCCATCAGTGCTTTCCGTCGCTGGATGGACGCGCCACGCGGTGCAGAATCGGCCGAACCCGCCGCGCGATCGCCATCATCCGAAGTATCACGCTCCCGCCATCACATCTTCCCTCATCCGCCACCGCACGCCGTTTACAGGCACCGGGTAGATGGCGACCTCCCAGTTTGGAAGACCGAAGAACAATCCGGGAAAGATCTGCCGGATGGAAGACGGAATTCTTTTGCCGATCAGAGCTTGCCACTCTTGGAGAATGCTCGGCCGACCGCGAGTGGCACCTTTCGGACTGCGGATTTTTACGGTGGCGGCAAAGGGAGATGAATGTGTGAGCGCATTCGTCATCGAAGGGCCTCTGAACCTCCTCTCGATGACCGTTTCACGCGCCCCCGATCACGGTCAGGAAGGGTAGCGGGACCGGCACGCCGGGCACGGACGATCATCAATCCCGAATCCAGCACCGGGCTCGGAAGGCGACAGACCGCATTCGCGCACTCGCACGCCAATCCCCGGATACCGCTCATGAATGCTGGTGATCAGATCACCTGACACGCGGATTGTGATGCGCCGCGACAAGAAGACCGTCGTTTTTCGCGTTCCGGCGAGCAGATTCCTGAGTTGAATCCGGAAAGCGCCCGTGGGGAAAGTGGCGGGTGTGGACGTCCATCCGTGACGTGCTCGCGGTGATTTTGGAAGCAATCGAAACAAAGCGTTGACACTGTGGCCGGCACCCCTCACTTTGGTGCAAATATGGGTCTGGAAGGAGTGTGCGGAAGATGGCGATCCGCCTGGATGCACTCCTTTCGCCGCTTGCGCAGCATCCGCCCGCCGCGGACATGCCCACGCAGAGCGGCGCCGCGGGCGATTCGCCGCCCCGGCGCCATCCACGATCCGCTCCCCCCGCGGGAGCCCGTTCCATCCCGACCACGCCCGAATTTTTCCAGCCGGCTCCGCGCCGGCACCCTCACCCTGCGCCCCTTCGCCACGCCGCGGCGGGCTCAGGATTTCTTGTTCAACCGGCAGTTGGAGGTCACACCATGGCTCTTGCTCGTCAGTTGCTTCTCGCGCTCGTCTTCGCCCTGCTGGGCACGGCGGGGCTGAGCGCGCAGAACTCCCCAGGAACCATCGCCGGCCGGGTCGTGGACGCCGCCACGCAGGAGCCGCTGGCCGGCGCCGGCGTGAGCGTGGCGTCGCGCAACGCCACCACCGGCCCCGACGGGCGGTTCAGCATCGCGGGCATTCCCGCGGGCAGCTACACCGTGCGCGTCAGCCGCATCAGCTACACCCCCGCCACCCAGTCCGTGACCGTGGCCGCGGGCGGAACCGCGACCGTGGAAATCGCCCTGACCCCCGGCCAGGCCGTGGTGCTGGAGAGCGTGGTGGCCGTGGGCTACGGCCAGCGCCGCGTGCGCGACGTGACCGGTTCGGTGGCCGCCGTGTCGCCGGGCGAGTTCAACACCGGCCGCGTGGTGAGCCCGGAGCAGCTCATTCAGTCCAAGGTGGCCGGCGTGCAGGTGGTGGACAACGGCGAGCCCGGCGGCGGCATGAACATCCGCATCCGCGGCGGCACCTCCGTCAACGCCAGCAACGAGCCCCTGTTCGTGGTGGACGGCGTGCCGCTGGCCGCGGGCGGCGGGCTGAGCGCCGGGCGCAATCCGCTGAACTTCATCAATCCCAACGACATCGCGCGCGTCACCGTGCTCAAGGACGCGTCGTCCACGGCCATCTACGGCTCGCGCGGCGCCAACGGCGTGGTGATCATCGAGACCAAGACGGGGACGCAGGGCGCCAACTTCGAGTACAGCAACTCGTTCAGCACCTCGCGCATCGTGGGCGAGCCGGACTTTCTGAGCACCGAGCAGTTCCGCGGCGTGGTGCAGGAGTTTGCGCCGGAGCGCATGAACCTGCTGGGGAGCACCAGCACCGACTGGCGCGACGCGGTGCAGCGCAACGGCGTGGGGCAGGAGCACCAGTTCGCCGTGGCCGGCAGCGGCGACAACATGAACTACCGCCTGTCGCTGGGCTACCTGGACCAGGAAGGCGTGCTGCGGGGGAGCAGCACCGAGCGGCTTTCGGGCGCGCTGAACTACAACCACCGCCTGTTCGCCAACCGGCTCAACGTGCGCGCCACCGTGCGCGGCGCCCGCACCAAGGACCAGTTCACCCCCGGCGGCGTGCTGGGCGCGGCCACCGTGTTCGACCCCACGCAGCCCATCCGCAACGCGCAGGGCGGCTGGTTCGAGCAGCCCTCCAGCCTGCCGCTGGCGCCCAACAACCCGGTGGCGGAGCTGGCGCTGGCACTGGACGACGGCACCACGTACCGCAGCATCGGCAGCCTGGAGGCGCAGTACCGCCTTCCCTTCCTGGAGCAGATCGCAGCCACGCTGCGCATCGGCTACGACGCCGCGCAGTCGGAGCGCCGCGGATTCCTGCCCAGCACGCTGCAGGCGCAGATTGAAAACCGCACCACCTGCTCGCGCGGCGCGTCCGATCCGCCGTGCCCCACGGGCCAGATCAGCCGCAGCACCCCGGACGAAAACACCGGCGTCATCGACGCGTTCGCCAACTACACCAGCCGCATCGCGCGGTGGAACAGCGACATCGACGCCACGGCGGGCTACTCGTACGAGAGCACGCACGCCGAGTCGCCCTTCTTTCAGGCGCGCGGGCTGAGCACCGACCTGCTGGGCCCCAACGGCGTGCCCTCCGCCCAGGAAGTGGTGTCGCGGCTGAGCGTGCGCGACAACAAGCTGGCCTCGTTCTTCGGCCGGGTGAACTACACGCTGGCCGACCGCTACCTGCTTACGCTGAGCGTGCGCCGCGACGGCTCGTCGCGCTTTGCGCCCGGCAACCAGTGGGGCACCTTTCCCGCCGCGGCGCTGGCCTGGCGCGTGTCGGACGAGGGCTTCATGGACAACGTGGAGTGGGTGTCGGACCTCAAGCTGCGCGGCTCGTGGGGCGTGAACGGCAACCAGGCCATCGGCGACTACCTGTGGGTGCCCGACTACCGCTACGGCGACGCCTTTACCCGGGTGCAGTTCGGCAACGAGTTCGTCACCACCATCCGCCCCACGGCGGTGGACCCCGACATCAAGTGGGAAGAAACGACCTCGTACAACCTGGGCCTTGACTACGGCCTGTTCAACGACCGCCTGACCGGCGCGGTGGAATACTACCACAAGGACACGGACGACCTGATCTTCCGCGTCCCGGTGGCGGCGGGCACCTACGTGTCCAACTTCGTAACCACCAACGTGGGCAGCGTGCGCAACCAGGGCGTGGAGTTCAGCATCAATGCCCGCGTGCTGGACGGCGGCCGCGACGGCTTCCGCTACGACGCCAGCTTCAACGCGGCGCGCAACCACAACGAGCTGCTGCGGGTGAACGCGGGCTCCGGATCGCAGACCATCGAGGTGGGCGACATCGCGGGCGGGCAGGGCAGCCGCATCCAGGTGCTGCAGCCGGGCAACCCGATCAACTCGTTCTTTGTCTACCACCACAACCGCGACAGCCGCGGCCGGCCGGTCTACTCCGACGTCAACGGCGACGGCACGCTGGACGACCTGGACCTGTACCAGGACCGCAACGAGGACGGCAAGATCACGCAGGACGACCGCGCCGCCTTCCGCAGCCCGGCCCCGGAGTGGCTGTTCGGCCACACCTCGCAGTTCGGCTTCCGCAGCCTGGACCTGAGCTTTACCCTGCGCGCCAACCTGGGCAACTACGTCTACAACAACCAGGCGAGCAACCAGGGCTACTACAACGCCCTCAAGAACGCGGGCGGCCTCACCAACCTGCACGCCTCGGTGCTGGAATACGGCTTCATGGCGCCGCAGTTCTTTTCGGACGTGTACGTGGAAGACGCGTCGTTCCTGCGCATGGACAACGTCACGCTGGGCTGGACGCTCCCCGTCGTGCGCGGGGTGCAGCGGGCGCGCGTGTACGGCACCGTGCAGAACGCCTTTACCGTCACCGGCTACAGCGGCGTGGACCCCACGGCGGGGCTCAACGGCATCGACAACAACATCTACCCGCGCTCCCGGACCTTTTCGGCCGGCGTGAGCCTCGGGTTCTGAGCGGGCACTTCTACACGGACGAGAAGGAACAGCCATGAACAGCAAGTCATGCAGAGTGCTCGCGGTGGCGGCCGGCCTGCTCCTGGGCGCGGCGGGCTGCACCGACATCACCACGGAACCGGTGAGCACCGTCAGCGGCGGCACCGTCTTCAACGACCCCGGCGCGTACCAGGCCTTTCTGGCCAAGCTGTACGCGGGCCTGTCCGTCACCGGGCAGCAGGGGCCTGACGGCGCCGGCGACGTGGCCGGGGTGGACGAGGGATTCTCGCAGTACGTCCGCCAGCTGTGGCAACTGGAGGAGCTGCCCACGGACGAGGCGGTGGTGGGGTGGGGCGACGCGGGGCTCCCCGAACTGAACCGGCAGCAGTGGGGGCCGGCCAACCAGTTCACCACGGCGCTGTACTACCGCATCTTCTTTCAGGTGGCGCTGGCCAACGAGTTCCTGCGCGAAGCGTCGGACGCCAAGCTGGCGTCGCGCAACGCCAGCCCGGAGCTGCGCACGCTGGTGAAGCAGTACCGCGCCGAAGCGCGCTTTCTGCGCGCGCTCAGCTACTGGCACGGCATGGACCTGTACGGCCCCATTCCGCTGGTGCGCGAGGACCGCACCGGGGTGGAGCCCCCCGCGCAGAACACGCGGCAGGAGATCTTCGACTTCATCGTCGCCGAGCTGAACGAGATCAAGGGCGACCTTCCGACCGTGGGCGAGGCGCAGTACGGCCGGGCGGACCAGGGTGCGCTGCAGATGCTGCTGGCCAAGGTGTACCTGAACGCCGCAGTGTACACCGGCACCCCGCGCTACGCCGAGGCGCGCGCGGCCGCCGAGGCCGTCATCACCAGCAACGCGTACCAGCTGGACCCCAGCTACCAGCACCTCTTTCTGGCGGACAACCACACGTCGCCGGAGATGATTTTTCCGGTGCCGTTCGACGGGCAGAGCACCCGCACGTGGGGCGGCATGACCTTTCTGGTGCACGCCTCCATCGGCGGCGCCATGAACGCGGCGGACTACGGCGTGGACGGCGGGTGGGGCGGCCTGCGCGCGCGTCCGGAGCTGTTCCGCCTGTTCCCCGGCGGCAGCGGCGGGCCGGACCGGCGTTCGCGCGTCTTCTTTACGCGCGGCCAGGACTCCATGGCCATCGCCGACCTGAGCAACTTCACGCAGGGGCCGGGCGCGCCCAAGTACCGCAACGTGACGTCGTCCGGCGCGCCGGGCGCCAGCGCCAGCTTTCCGGACACGGACTTTCCCATGTTCCGCCTGGCCGACGCGTACCTGATGTACGCCGAGGCGGTGCTGCGCGGCGGCGGCGGCACCCGCGGGCAGGCGCTCACCTACGTGAACGCGCTGCGGCAGCGCGCGTACGGCAGCGCGGCGGGCAACATCGCCGACGCGCAGCTCACGCTGGGCTTCATTCTGGACGAGCGGGCGCGCGAGCTGTTCTGGGAGGCGCACCGCCGCACGGACCTGGTGCGATATAACCAGTTCACTGAAAACGGCGTGTGGACGTGGAAGGGCGGCACGCAGGCGGGGCGCACCACGGCGGCGTTCCTGAACCTGTATCCCATTCCGTCTTCGGAGCTGCTGGCCAACCCGCTGCTCAAGCAGAACCCCGGGTACTGACGGTTGTCCCGCGCTCTCCGGGGATGTCCCGGGAGAGCGCGATCGGGACGCGGGGTCTGACCGCCCCGCGTCTCCTTTTGTGAGTGGTGACGAATCGCCGGACTGGACCCTGAGCACCGGGCACTGAGCACTGCTGTTCACGCACTCACGCACCCAGCACTCACGCACTTCCCTGGGCGTGCCCCTCCGCTGCGCTCCGGGTCGGGCTTCGCGCGCCGTAGGCAACGATACAGCTGTTGCCAACGGCGCCGAGCCCCCGGTTCGCGCCATGGTTGAGTTTGTGGAGCGGGTTCGATGCACGCGCGAACCGGGTTCTCGGCCCTACGGGCGCGAATCCCTCACGCGTGGCGGCAACCCGCGGACGCGCCCGCCGTCCCCAGCCGGCGGATGGCTTTCAGGCGCCAGCTTCGCGCGTCCCGCCGCGTCGGGCGCGACGGACGGTTTTCGGACCCATCTCGGAGCGTCCCTCCGCTCCTGGGTGAGGCGTCATCCGCACGAGCCGCGGATGCGTCCGCCGTTCCCGGGGTGACGGATGGTTCGGAGCGCTGACCGCGGCGCGTTTTGTCGTCCCTCGGGACGACGGTTGATTGACCGGCGCCAGCGGGCGCCGGCTTACGACACGGATCGAGGAGAATGCGGATGTACGGAAGGGTGCGCTTGCTGGCCCGCGCGCTGGCGGCTTCGGCGATGGTGTGCGCGTCCGCCGCGCAGGCGCAGGACACGCTGCGGGTGCGGTCGCCGGACGGGCGCAACGAGATCTCCGTCATGGTGCGCGACGGCGGGCTGTACTATGGCGTGCGCCGCGACGGACAGCCGGTGCTGAACGCGTCGCGCCTGGGCTTCGCCTTTCGCGGCGCGGATTCGCTGCGCGCCGGGCTGCGCATTGCCGGCAGCGCGCGCGATTCCGCGGACCAGACGTGGACGCAGCCCTGGGGCGAGGTGGCGCGCGTGCGCGACCGCCACAACGAACTGCGCGTGAACGTGGCCGAGGACCGCGCGCCCAACCGCCGCTTCGCGGTCGTCTTCCGTGCCTTCGAGGACGGCGTCGCCTTTCGCTACGAGGTGGCGGAAAGCCCGGGCTTCGCGGACTTCGAGATGATGGAGGAGCTCACCGAGTTCGCCCTTGCCGACAACGCGCGCGCATGGTGGATCCCCTCCAACCGCCCCGAGCCGGACCGGCAGGAGATCCTGTACTCCTCCGGCCCCGTCAGCCGGCTGGACAGCGTGCAGACGCCGCTGACGCTGCAGATGAGCAACGGCGTGCAGGTCGTCATCCACGAAGCCAACCTGGTGGACTACGCCGGCATGTACCTGGCGCGCACCGGCGACCGCACGCTCCGCAGCACGCTGGCCCGCTGGGCGGACGGCGTGGCGGTGCGCGGCCGGGCGCCGTTCGTCACCCCGTGGCGCACCATCCAGTTGGCGGACCGGCCGGAAGACCTGGCCCCCTCCGTCCTCACCCTCAAGCTCAACCCGCCCAGCCGCATCGCCGACACGCGGTGGATCACGCCGATGAAGTACAACGGCATCTGGTGGGGGATGCACGTCAACACGCAAACGTGGGGGCAGGGACCCATCCACGGCGCGACGACGGCGAACACGCGGCAGTACCTGGACTTTGCCGCGGCCAACGGGCTGGGCGGTACGCTGGTGGAGGGGTGGAACCTGGGGTGGGACGAGGACTGGTTCAACACCATGCAGGCCACCTTCTCGTTCACGCAGCCGTATCCGGACTTCGACCTTCCCGGCTTGGCGGCATACGCGCGGGAGCGCGGGCTCACGCTCATCGGCCACCACGAAACGGCCACCAAGATCGGCAACTATGAGCGGCAGCTGGACTCCGCCATGGCGCTGTACAGCCGCGTCGGCGTGCGCGCGGTCAAGACTGGATACGTGGGTGACCGCACGGAAGAAGGGCACGCGCACCAAGGCCAGTACATGGTGCGCCACCACCGCCGGGTGATGGAAACCGCCGCGCGCTACGGCATCATGCTGGACGTGCACGAGCCCATCAAGGACACCGGCGAGCGCCGCACCTGGCCCAATTACCTGTCGCGCGAAGGCTCGCGCGGCATGGAGTACAACGCGTGGGGCGGGGAAGGCGGCAACCCGCCGGAGCACGAAACCATCCTGTTCTTTACGCGCATGCTGGCCGGGCCCATGGACTTTACCCCCGGCATCTTCGACCTGCTCATCCAGCGCCCCACCGGCACGCCGCGCCGCCCGGACGAGGCGCGCCCGCGCACCACGCTGGCCAAGCAGCTGGCGCTGTACGTCGTCCTGTACTCGCCCATGCAGATGGCGGCGGACCTGCCGGAAAACTACGCCGGGCAGCCCGCCTTTCAGTTCATCCGCGACGTGGCGGTGGACTGGGACACCACGCGCGTGCTGGAGGGCCGCGTGGGCGATTACGTGGTCGTCGCGCGCAAGCAGCGCGGCGCGGAAGACTGGTTCCTGGGCGCCATCACGGACGAGGAAGGGCGCAACTTCGCCATTCCGCTCAGCTTCCTCACCCCCGGACAGCGGTACGTGGCGGAGATCTACGCCGACGGCCCGGACGCCAACTGGCGCGACAATCCGCTCCCCGTCGCCATCCGCCGCCAGGACGTGACCTCGGCGACCACGCTGAGCATGCTGCTGGCCCCCGGCGGCGGCCAAGCCGTCCGCATCCGCGCCGTCCGCTGAGGGCACTGGGGATGAAGGGAAGCGGGTCCGCCGCGCGGATCGCGGCCGCGGCGCTGCTGCTGGCCGCCGCTCCCGCGAGCGCGCAGCTGACGCTGCGGGTCGCGGTTCCCGCGACGACGCCGGCGGATGCGCCGGTGTATGTGGCAGGGAGCTTCAACGGATGGAACCCCGCCGCGCCCGCGTACCGGCTGCACGCGGCGGAGGGCGCGTACACGCTCACGCTCACGCTCCCGGACGAGGTGCGCGGGCCGGTCTCGTTCAAGTTCACGCGCGGCTCGTGGGACGCAGCCGAGGCGGACAGCGCCGGCGGCGACGCGCCCAACCGTACCTTCACCGTTCCCGCCACGGGCGCGGCGACGTACACCGGCGCGGTCGCCGCCTGGGTGAACCCGGCCACGCGCGCACCGCGCCGCTCCACCGCGTCGCGCTCCGTCTCCGTGCTCAACACGGCGTTCGCCATCCCGCAACTGGGGCGCACGCGGCGGGTGTGGATCTACCTGCCGCCGGACTACGCCTCCTCGACGGATTCCTTTCCCGTCCTGTACATGCACGACGGGCAGAACCTGTTCGACGCGGCCACCAGCTTCGCGGGCGAGTGGGGCGTGGACGAGGCGCTCGACAGCCTGCGCGCCGCGGGCGATCCCGGCGTCATCGTGGTGGGCGTGGACAACGGCGGCGCGCGGCGGCTGGACGAGTACTCTCCGTGGCGCAACACGCGGTACGGCGGCGGAGAAGGGGAGGCGTACGCGGACTTTCTCGCCTCGACGCTCAAGCCGTTCATCGACAGCCACTATCGAACACGGCCGGAGCGCGAGAATACGGGCGTGATGGGCTCCAGCATGGGCGGGCTCATCTCCCTGTACGCCGCGCTGCGCCATCCGGAGGTGTTCGGCCGCGCGGGCGTGTTTTCCCCCGCGTTCTGGTTCGCGCCGCAGATCTACGCCCTTCCGCGCGCCGCGCCCGGCCCGAAGCCGCGCATCTACATGGTCACCGGCGAGCGCGAAGGCGACACGCCGCTCATCTACGCGAACGACCACCGGCGCATGGCGGACTCGCTGGCCGCCGCCGGCTTCCCCGCCGCGGACGTGTACGCCGGGCTGCGCGCGGACGGCGAGCACGCGGAGTGGTTCTGGCGCCGCGAGTTTCCCGCCGCGTACCGCTGGCTCTTCGCCCGCCCGTCCGCCGGTCCGTCCCGATAGATGCCGGCCCCGCAACGACTTTCACCGGCGCCATCCGCGCCGCGCCACCCCGTGAGGAACCTGATGAAGCGTACCGCCGCCGTATTCGCCGCCCTGCTCGCGGGCGTCCCCGCCGCCGCGCACACACAGGCGGCGCAGCGCCCGTGGTGGAGCCACAACACGGTCTGCTACGAGGTGTTCGTCCGCTCCTTCTACGACAGCGACGGCGACGGCATCGGCGACCTGAACGGGCTGACGGAAAAGCTGGACTACATCAACGACGGCGACGCCGCGTCGCGCCGCGACCTGGGCGCCAACTGCATCTGGCTGATGCCCATCGCGGAATCGCCCAGCTACCACGGCTACGACGTGGTGGACTACTACCGGGTGGAGCGCGATTACGGCACCAACGACGACTTCAAGCGGCTCGTGGCCGAGGCGCACCGCCGCGGCATCCGCGTTCTGGTGGACCTGGTGCTGAACCACAGCTCCAGCGACCACCCGTATTTCAAGCAGGCGCTCATCGACCCCAACTCCCCGTACCGGTTGTGGTACGGCCTTTCGCCGACGAAGCCGGAAGGCCGCGGGCCTTGGGGGCAGGAGATCTGGCATCGCTCGTACAACCGCGACGAGTACTACTTCGGCCTGTTCGTCCGTGAGATGCCGGACCTGGACTACCGCAACCCGGCCGTGCGGCGCGAAGCGCAGAACATCGCGCGCTACTGGCTGCAGGACATGGGGGTGGATGGTTTCCGCCTGGACGCCGTGGCGCACCTGACCGAGGATGGCCCGGTGATGAAGAACGCGCCCAGCGTGCACCCCGTGCTGCGCGAATTCGCCGCGTACGTGCGGCAGGTGGCGCCCAACTCCTTTACCGTCGGCGAGGTGATGGACAGCACGGGCTCGCTCCCCGCGTACTATCCCGACCAGTTGGACTCGCACTTTGCCTTTGACGCCGCGGACGCGCTGATCAACGCCGCGCGGAGCGGATCGGCGCGGGCGCTCTTTCCCGCCATCATGCGGCTGCAGCGCGACATTCCGGCGCAGCGTTTTTCGCCCTTTCTGCGCAACCACGACCAGACGCGGGCCATGACGGACCTGCGCGGCGACTTCGCCAAGGGACGCGTGGCCGCCACGCTCATGCTCACCATGCCGGGCATCCCGTTCATGTACTACGGCGAGGAGATCGGGATCACCGGCGACAAGCCGGACCCGCGCCTGCGCACGCCCATGCAGTGGACCACCGGCCCCAGCGCCGGCTTCACCCGCGGGCTGCCGTGGGAGCCGCTGCAGCCGGATTCGCTGACCGCCAACGTGCAGGTGCAGGACGCCGACGCCGCCTCGCTGCTGAACCACTACCGCGCGCTGGTGCACCTGCGCACCTCGAGTCTGGCATTGGGCGCGGGCGAACTGGTTCCTCTCACCGCCAGCACGGACGCGGTGGCCGCCTACCTGCGCCGCGACGGCGCGCGCGTGGCGCTGGTCCTCGTCAACCTGGGCGCTACACCCGCCGCGGGCGTGACGATCTCCTCGGCGGACCGCGTGCTCCCCGCCGGCCGCTACGCCCCCGCGACGCTTCTCGGGGGAGCGACCGCGGCGGCGCTGCGGGTGGGCGCGGACGGCCGCATCCGTGGGTGGATCCCGGTCCCCACGCTCGCGCCCATGTCCAGCCACATCCTCGACCTTACGCCCGGCCGCTGACGCACCGCGAACCGTGCCGCCGCCGGACGGCCTCCGGCGGCGCCGCTCTCCTCATCCAACGCCTGAACCCGCCGTGACCAGAAAACCGCGCCTGAACCCGGTGCAGATGTTCAACATGAGCTTCGGCTTTCTCGGCATTCAGTTCGGCTGGGGGCTGCAGCTCGCCAACATGTCGGCCGTGTACGAGAAGCTGGGCGCGCGTCCGGACGAGGTGCCGCTGCTGTGGCTGGCGGCGCCGGTCACCGGGCTGCTGGTGCAGCCCATCATCGGTGCGCTCAGCGACCGCACCTGGGGCCCGCTGGGACGCCGCCGCCCGTACTTTCTCACCGGCGCCATCCTGGCTTCCATCGCGCTGTTCTTCATGCCCACTTCCACCTCGCTGTGGATGGCGGCGACGCTGCTGTGGATTCTGGACGCCTCCATCAACATCAGCATGGAGCCGTTCCGCGCGTTCGTGGCCGACAAGCTGGACCTGAGTCAGCGGACGGCCGGCTTCGTGATGCAGTCGTTCTTCATCGGCGTGGGCGCCAGCCTGGCCAACGCGCTCCCGCTCATCCTGAGCTGGATGGGCGTGACCGGCGCCACCGCGAGCGGAATTCCGCTCTCGGTGAAGTACTCGTTCCAGATCGGCGCCTGCGTGTTTCTGCTGGCCGTGCTGTGGACGGTGTTCACCACCACCGAGCACCCGCCGGAGGACCTCGCCGCGTTCGAGCACGAGAAGCGGAGCCGCGGCGGCGTGGGCGCGCTGTTCGGCGAAATCGGTTCGGCCGTGCGCGAGATGCCGGCCACCATGAAGCAGCTTGCCGTAGTTCAGTTCTTTACCTGGCTGGGCCTGTTCTGCATGTGGATGTTCTTTGTGCCCACGGTGGCGCGTCACGTGTTCGGCGCCACCGATCCCAAGTCGGAACTGTACACGCGCGGCGTGGAGTGGGGCGGGCTGGCGTTCGCCTTCTACTCCGTCACCTGCTTCGCCGTCGCGTTCGCCCTGCCCGTGCTGGCCCGGGCCACCAGCCGCAAGCTGACGCACGCCCTGGCGCTGCTGTGCGGCGCGGCCGGGCTGCTGAGCGTGTGGGCCATCCACGACAAGTACCTGCTGCTGCTGACGATGGTGGGCGTGGGGATCGCCTGGGCCTCCATCCTGTCCATGCCGTTCGCCATCCTGTCCACCGCCATTCCGTCGGAGCGGATGGGCGTGTACATGGGCGTGTTCAACTTCTTCATCGTCATCCCCGAGATCCTGGCGTCGCTGGCGTTCGGCCCGCTGATTCGCTCGGTGTTCGGCGCCGACAACCCCAACGCGTCGCTCTACATGGTGATGGCCGGCGGCGTCTGCATGGTGATCGCCGCCGCGGCCGTGCTGCTGGTGCACGACGCGGGTGACGCCGTGGACGCGGCGGGGCTGATGGATGCCGACGAGCACGAGGCGCTCGGCATTCAGGGCTCCGTGCAGCCCGTTCCCAGCAGCGGCCGCATGGATTGAAGAACGCCGCACGATTCAGTGGCCGGACCGGAGCCTTCATCCTTGTTGGATGGAGGCTTCATCGCATCCGGATTTTCCGCTTCACAATCGCGATCTCCGCGCGGTGCCGGGCTGTGACTCGGGTGGCGAGAGGACGTCGCATGGGGCTCTCCTTTCGTTTCACCTGCTGTGTGTCAAACTCCCCTCTGTCCGTCTTGAGGTGTCCATATTGTAAACGGGATTCCACCCGCTGTCCAGAGTTTCATATCGCAGGAATGTTCTAGCGTTTAACTGGGGATGAAGCGGGAGAGGGCCTGTGAATCTGAACACGACATCGAGTGTGCAGATTGCCGCTCACATGGCCCGGCTGCCAGCCCAGCCACTTTCCGACATCGCCGCTCCTGAAGCAGTTGAAGCCCCGAACGGCGCGCGTGTAGCGCCGTGTCGGGGCTTCCCGCACTTCGAGCGGCGGATCTATTCGCTCAAGGAACTCCGCTACCGGCAGGACGCGTCTGGTTCGATCAGCGTGAGGCGCAGGTGATCCAGCAGCGCGGTGTTGACGTGGCGGTCCATGTTCTCGTCCAGCGGCGTGAACGCGAGCGTCAGCGTGTGCGCGCCCGGGGCGAGGCGAACGCGCAGCGAGGTCCCGTATCCCCAATCCGACCAGCGGTTTGTGCCCCGCTGCGGCATCACCAGCACGCCCGCCTCGCGCCCGTCCACCAGCAGCGTGCGGATGGCGGCCCTGGCGTCGGTGTTGATGGGCCCGCTCCCGTTCGCGTAGCGTGCATCCACCACGTACATCCCGCCACACGCGACCGTCACGGGGACGCTGACGCGCGTGTTGCCTTCGCGCGTCAGGCGCACGTATCCCGCCCCGGTGAACCCGACGTGCTCCGTCTCCAGCGGCACATCCTGGGGACGGGCGACCACGCCGGTGCCCCCGGCGCGGACCGGCTCGCTCAGAAACGATTCGGCGCCGGCGGAATCCACCGCCATCACCTGGTACTCCGCGAACCCGGCCCACGGCGCCGGGCGAATGCTGGTCTCACGCGTGGTCGCGATCGTCTGCCCGTTCCGGTAGACGCGATACTCCGCCGCGCCCGGAACCGCGTCCCATCCCAGCGTGCTCCCGCGCATCGCCAAAAGCGGCGCCGCGGGGGAGAAGTGATTGTCCACCCTGTGGATGCGCCCCTCCGGCCAGCGCCCGTTCATCCGGATCTCCACCGTGTGCGCGCCCGAAAGCTCCGCGGGCACCTCCGCGGTCACGGCGGTCCGTCCATCCACCCGAACCTCCGCGACCCCGTCCCCGAATCCGCGCACGGTGACCGTCAGTGTCGCGTTCCGGTAGCGCAGGTTGGAAAGCGTGCGTTCGCCCGCGTACCCCGGCGGCACCATGGGGCGAAACACCAGGCGGTCCGGCTGAAAGCGCATCCCGAAGAGCACGCGGTAGCTGGCGGCCAGATTGCCCGCCACGCTCCACAGCTGGCGGTCGGAATTCAACTCCGTCCCGTCGAAGTGGCCGGTGCTGGCCACCATGTTCTCCTTGTTGGTCAGAAAGAGCGCGGCGGGCCGGTATACCGATGCCAGCCCATGCTCCACCGCGGCGGTGTTGCCGGCCTCCGCCGCCGCCCACAGCCAGTAGGCGTTCACGAACGGCCAGAGCGCGCCGTTGTGGTAGGACGGGATTTCGGGGATGTATGGCCAGAACACCGGCGCACCAAAGGCGACAACGGGCGTACGGGCAGAGATTCTGGCGCGCCGCTCGCCGTTCGCCACGCCGTAGATGATGCTCAGCGCCTCCGCCAGCGCGTCGGAGCGCCGGGCGAGGACGGGAAAGGTGCGGCCGTAGCGGAAGGTGGAGTACACGCCGGCGTCCGCGTCCCACAGGTGCGTGTTGATGGCCGTGCGCAGGCTGTCGGCGGCGGCGGACCACCGGGCGCCGGGCTCGCCCAGCGCGGCGGCCATGTCAGCCAGAATCCGCCACGTGGCGTAATGGACGACGTTGGTGCCCGCGGCCGCGGACTGGGCGATGTCACCCGGCTGCATCCAGCGCGGGTAACTCTGCTCCCGCCAGTCGGTGAACGACGATTCGCCGGTCACCAGCCCGGTTTCGTGGTCGCGCGCGGCGTGCAGGTCCGCCTCCGCGGAGCGGCGGATGACGTCGTACGCGGTGCGCAGCCACTCGCGATCTCCCGTAACCGCATACAGTTCCCACGCGGCCAGCGCCCATGTCACGCGGTCCGTGGACACCGGCCACGAACCGCCCGTGCCCGTGTCCTGGATGATGCGGCCGGCGGAATCCACCTTGGCCAGCAGGCTGCGGCGCACCGCGTCGGGCGCCACGATGGCCAGCGACAGCACCGACGCGTACGATACGTCGCGCGTCCACACGCCCGGCCACTTGGCGCCAGCGGCGAGCGCGCCGTCTTCGCGAACCAACTGGCCCAGTTCCTCCAGCGACATCCGGTGGAGTGCATCCACAAGGCGCTGCGGCGAGCGGAGTTGCGGATAGGCGGACAGGTCCGCCGTGCGCGTCCAGACCGCCTGGCCCGGCGTCGCCAGCGGCCGCGTGTACCGCGCCTCGATCGGCAGCGTCAGCGTAAAGATGCCGTCCCCGTCGGGATCCGTGAGGCGTGCGGCGGATTGCGGGCGCAGCGCGCCGGCGTCCCAGCTCAGCGGCTCCACGTCACCGATGGCGTATACCGCGTGGAAGTCCGCACGGCGGATGGGCGGTCCCTGCGGCGGCGTGTACGTGCCCGTCCGCGCGAACTCATGCATCACCGCGCGCAGATCCAGGCGGATGGTGACGCTTGCGATGCCCTCCTCGCTGGTGGAGACCGCTTCCGGCGTGGGGATGAACGGGGGCTGCTCCTGTCCGAATACGTACAGCGGCGATTCGATGCGGCCATCCGTGGGACGGATGTACAGCGTGTGCTCCGTCCCGGACGGAAACTCGTTATCCGCCCCGTTCAGGCTGAATCGAAAGTGCATCTCCCGCCCGGCGCGCGGATACGTGGACACCAGCGTATCCCGCGAGCGCGCCACGGCCACCCATCGCCCCTGCTGCACGGACGAGTCGGTTACCGTAAACTCATCCGATTGGTAGAGCGGCATTTGCGCGGTCACGGCGCCGGCCGCGAGCGACGCGGCCGCGGCCGTTCCCAACGCGCGGAAAAAGGCATGCATCTCAATCAGCGGGCGGTGCGGGGAAATGCGACGGGAAGTGGTCAAATCTACCTTCCGCGCGTGCCCTCGGCCATGTGGTCGGCGGGGTTCGCGGACGAGGATGCGGGATGGCGATTGTCCATCGCACCAGCGAGCAGTCCGGTCGGGTACTGGATGGTGCCGTCTGCGTCACCCCATCCACCCCGCGACGCTCGTCTGTGTCCGAGAACGTTGGCCTCCGCCATGGAGCCGGCCGGACGCGCTCTTTCATGGACGCCCGATGCGCGTAGATTCGTCGGCCTGTTTGCGCCAGGGACGTGAAATGCGCACCCCTCGCCCGACAAACTCCCCGGTACGATGACCAGATGACGCGCCGTGTCGTGATCCTGTCGCCCGGCGGATCGTTTCTGGACGATCTGCTCGCGCTGCTCGTCCGCCGCGGAACCCGGGTGCAGGGCGTGGTCCTGTACGATTCCCGCCTGAGCCGCGCAGGCGCGTCCGCGTCCATCCTCCTGCGCCTGCGCACGTCGGCGATGGTTCTCGTGCGCTGGATGCGGCGGCAACGGAGGGCCGATGTGCGCGGCGCGGCGGAACGGCTGGTCGTCACCCGCACGCTGAACGGGGGCGGGACCGCGCGCGCTCTGCGGCGGCTGCGGCCGGACGTGCTCGTGCTGGCGCGATGCGGGCTGGTGAAGCCACACGTCCTCGCCATCCCCGCGGAAGGCGTGGTGAACGTGCATCCGGGCCTGCTCCCGTGGATCCGCGGCGGCAGCCCGGTCGGCAATTCGCTGCTGCGCGGCGTCCCGCTCGGCGCCACGGCGTTCCGGGTGGACGCGGGGATCGACACCGGCCCCATGCTGCGGCGCCGGCTGGTGGACGTAGGCGGAGCGGAAACGGAAGCCGCGCTGCGCGACGGATTGTACCGGCTGTGGCTGGAGATGACGGCGGAACTGATCGAAGCCGCCGTCGCGGGTCCTCTTCCGTCCGGCACGCCGCACACTGGCCGTTTTCCCCTGTGTCGCGATCTGAAAGGAAGCCCCGAGCAGCCCGCCGTGGACGCCGCCGTGCGCCAGGGTGCCGCGCGGACGCTGCTGGACCGCTGGCGCCCGCTCTGCGACCCGGAGGACCTTTCCCTTCCCGCCGATGCCGAGGCCGATTTCCTCCCCCGCGCCGGCTGATTCCGGGCAGGCGGGAAATGTCCGCACCCGCGCGGCAGGCCCGACGGGCCGGAGCGTGCCGCCGATGGCGGAATGCGTGCCGACGGGTGCCGAACCAGCCGTCGTCCGGGGGCCGCGTGCAATCGCGGCATACGTTCTGCTGCTGATTCCCGCGCTGCCGGAGTTCCGCAGGACCGCAGCAGCTACCCGACCCATGGATCCACGCCCGCCCGCCAGGCGACGCGCGGCCGCCGATGCGGCCGTCGCGATCCATCCAAGTCGCCCTCACTCCTACACTTGAGGCATACCATGTCCCAGCCCGGCATCAACCAGGATTCGGCCACGCCGGCCGTTCCGGCGCCAGCGCCTTCCGCGCGCCAGCCGTTCGTTCGTCCCAGCGTGCAGCACGTGGGTGGTC
This sequence comes from Longimicrobium terrae, assembly GCF_014202995.1. Taxonomy (NCBI): domain Bacteria; kingdom Pseudomonadati; phylum Gemmatimonadota; class Longimicrobiia; order Longimicrobiales; family Longimicrobiaceae; genus Longimicrobium; species Longimicrobium terrae. The sequence continues at coordinate 18,057 of NZ_JACHIA010000035.1, read as the reverse complement.
TTCAGACCGAGACGCTGCTGTCCGGAGAACTGTAACGGTTCTTTCCGTTGGAGTGGATCTCGGGACGGCGTGGCATTGGCTGCGGCGTCCCGTTTTCTTGCGCGTGGCGGGAGAGAATAGGCAGGTGTCCGGATAGCGGAGGTGACCCGGGCGTCGCTCTGCGATGAGAGCGGCTGGCCGGAGGATCTCTCCTGCGCGTCCAGCCGCGAGGGCTTGATCCCTCACGGAGTTGCCGCGAAATTGGAAGGAATTCTTCCGAATGGATTTCGGAGGAAACGCAGGGCGTTCGGAAGAGGAAGAAGATGCACCGCTCCCGAGAACCGCGCTTGGCGGAAGCCCGCGCGATGGCAGGAGACTGGGCCGCGCTGGAGGAGCCGGGCCCGCACTTTCGCCCCAGTGGCGACAGCGTGGTCGTGCTCCCGTTCCGGCTGCATTCGGATGCCATGGAGGAACTGCTGGACCGGCTTACGCCGCTGGTGGCGCCCCCGTGCTTCGACGCCCGCTACGTGCGCGCGGCCGAGCCCGGCGCCCTGCTGACGCTGGTTCTTCTGGCCGGCGTGCACGGGGTGGAGGTGCCCGCGCTGCCTGTTCCGCCGCGCGCGCTCATTCCGCCCGTCCGCATTCCGGACGGCGCGACGCCGCTGTCCGAAAACGTGGCGGGCCCGCGCTTCGCGGAGCGGCTGGCCGACCTGGGTTGGCTCCCCGCAGAGGCGCAGGCGCTGTCCGGTGTGGTCCGCGACCTGTCGCGCAACGCCATCGAGCATGCGCAGGCGCCGGCGTGGGTGGCCGCGTGGCAGACCACGCCCAGGGAACTGCGCATTGCGGTGGCGGATTCCGGGTCGGGGTTTGCCGGCTCGCTGGGGTTGAACGAGGAGCCGTACGCCGTGCAGGAGGCGCTGCTGCGGGGCCGGAGCCGCTTTGCCGAGCCGGGTCGCGGGCTGGGGCTGCAGCGCGTGGCCCACGTAGTGGGGCGGTTGGGGGGCCGCATGCGCGTGCGCAGCCGAACGGTGGAGCTGGCCGGTCCGCTTCCCTGGCGCAACAGCGCGGTACGCATGCACTTGCCCTACTTCCCCGGCGTGCAGGTGGAAGTCGTCATCCCCACCCGCCGTGTCGGACGGCTCCGCTGAACCGCGGCTGAATCATTCCTGCCTCCCGGCGACCGGGATGCGCGGAACTCGTCCAAGCGCAGCAACCGCGATCAAAGCGGAGAGGGTCCAGTCCCATGGCGCCATCGCCCGGACCGGACCCTCTCTCTTATCTTCTCCCCGCGGCCTCCGCGACCTCCGCGTGAGATGCCGTTCCCAGCCCAACGGGAAATGATGTCCCGCTGGCGTTATCCGATGGTGGGCGCCGCGAACATGGGCGCCACCACGAGCGCCGCGGCGCCGCGGAGCCGCGTCTGCTGGTCCGATGCCTCGGGAAAGAGCGGCGTCGCGGCGGTGCCCGTCGTAAGGGTGCGCTCCGCCATCGCGTGCGCCACCGTGGTGCCGATCAGGTCCCACGCGGCCGCGATCTCGCCGCCCACCACGATCCCCGCCGGGTTCACCGCTTTTACGATTGCCGCCAGCCCCAGCCCCATCAGCCGCGCCGTCGTTTCCAGCGTCTTCAGGGCTACGGCATCCCCCGCACGCGCGCGGGAGATCACGTCCGGTACGCCCATCCCGGTGTCACGGATGGTCGCGTAGCTTTCACGGTCAGACAGTTCCCGCCCCAGGTAGCGCGCCACGATCGCCGCGTTGGAGGTGTACGCCTCCCAGCATCCGCGCGAGCCGCACTGGCAGGCCGGGCCTTCCATGGTGAGCGGAATGTGGCCGAACTCCCCGGCCGCGTTGCCGTGCCCGCGAACCACGCGCCCGTCCACCACCACGCCCGCACCCACGCCGTCGGAAAAGGTGACGTAGGCAAAGCTTTCCAATCCATTTCCCGCCTGCCGGCCCAGCCACATCTGCGCGTGCGCGCACGCCACCGCGTCGCGCTCGATGTGCACCTCAATCCCCGTCGCCGTCTGCAGCGCATCGCGCAGGTCCACGTCGCGCCAGCCCAGCGTCGGCGCGTTTACGAGCCGTCCGGTGTCGCGATCCACCATGCCGGGAACCACCAGGCCGATCCCCTGGCACTCTCCATCCGACGCGTGGGCTTCCAGAAGCCGCCGCACGCGCGACGCCAGCTGCACCACCAGCTCCTCCGGCTGCGCGGGGGTGCGAAACGCCTCCATGGCCAGCGTGCGACCGGCGAAATCGGCCAGCATGGCCTGCGTCTGGCTCAGCCGCACGTCAATCCCCACCACCAGCCGGTCGTGGTCGCGCACGTGCAGCAGCGTGGGCTTGCGCCCGCGGCGCGAGGTGCCGGTGGACGCCTCGTACAGCAGACCGATCTCGATCAGTTCGTTAACCAGCGGGCTTACCATCCCGCGCGCCACCTCCATGCGGCGCGCCAGGTCGGCGCGGGAAATCGGCTGATACTCGCGAACGAGGTTCAGCACGATCTGCCGGTTGATGTCCTTGCCCGTGGTTCGGGTTGCGCGCTGAAAATTGCGAGGGTCGATCTTGCGCACGGTCAACGCCGGTGAGGGGAACCGCGCGCCATCCGGGCAGGGCCGGGGTGCTTGCGGAGCCTTGGAAGCGTCGCCAGGCCGAGGCGGCGCAATAGTTCTCAGTCGAGCCAATACGGAAATTCGGTCGCCAGCCCCGCGCCCGTCAAGCTTTCCGCTCGCCCGCTTCCGGTCCGTGCGGCGGTCGCCTGCCTTGCCCGCACTGCATTCTCCGCCCGCAGCCTGCGATTTCGGTGTGTGCTGCTTCTGGCGGAAGAGGTGAGACGGGCACGCCGGACAGGATGGGGAACCTCGACGTTCGCGGCGGATCGGGGGATTGAGCCGCTGAACGGCCTGCGCCCGGATGCGGCGTCTTCTGTGCATGCCATCCAGCAACCGGGCAGCCTGGCACGACGGTGTGCACCCGTTCGGGATTGACCTGACGATGACGGAGAAGGGATGACGGAAACATGGGAGGGCGCGGAGATCCGCGTGGCGATCATTGGATATGGGCCGGCCGGCTCCGTCTTTCACGCACCGCTCATCGCCTCCGTTCCGGGGATGCGCGTTGCCGCGGTGGTGACGGGAAACGCGGATCGTGCCGCGCAGGCCCGCGCCGAACATCCGGGTGTGGAAGTCGTCCCATCCGCCGAGCGGCTGTGGGAGCAGGCGGATGCGGTGGACCTGGTGGTGGTCGCCTCACCCAATCGCACGCACGCTCCGCTGGCCCACGCCGCGCTGGATGCCGGGCTCCCCGTCGTCATCGACAAGCCCTTTGCCGTCACCTCGCAGGAGGGGCGCGCGCTGGTCGACAAGGCGCGGGCGCTGAGGCTGCTGCTTTCCGTCTACCACAACCGGCGGTGGGATGGGGACTTTCTCACCCTCCGCCGCCTGCTGGCCGAGGGCGCACTGGGCGACGTTGTCCGCTTCGAGTCGCGATTTGAGCGGTGGCGCCCCGCGCTGCGCGGCGGCTGGCGCGAGCGCGCGGACCCGGCGGAGGCGGGCGGCGTTCTGTTCGATCTGGGTCCGCATCTGATTGATCAGGCGCTGGTGCTGTTCGGCCCCGTGTCGCACGTGTTCGCCGAGGTGAACGTGCGCCGCCCCGGTGCCGCGGTGGACGACGACGCGTTCCTCGCGCTGACGCACGGCTCCGGCGTGCGCTCGCATCTGTGGATGAGCCTGGCCGCGCCGGATCACGGCCCGCGGTTCCGGGTGATGGGCACCCGCGCGGCGTACGTGAAGATGGGGATGGACGTGCAGGAGGCCGCCCTGCGCGCGGGCGAGCGCCCCGCGCCGGGCTGGAGCGAGGAACCGCGCGCTGCGTGGGGCCGCATGGGCACGGAAGCGGAGTGGATGCCCGTCCGCACCGAGGCCGGCGCGTATCCCGACTACTACGCCGGAATCGCCGCCGCGCTGCGCGACGGCACGCCGCCGCCGGTGGACCCCATGGAGGCGGTCGCGGGGCTGGAGATCATGGAAGCGGCCCGCCGGTCCTCGGCCGAAGGTACCGTTATCCGCCTCGGCTGAGTCAGCGGGAACGACGCAAGCGGGCGATCACGATGGTGATCGCCCGCTTCTGTTGTGTCGGATTCCGCCAGGACGGCCCGCGAAGCTCATCCCGGACGGAGGCGCCGCTCCGCTACGCGGCGGCTGCCCTTCGTGCGCCCGCCTGTGGCGCAAACGGGCAGGTATTCACACCCGGTCGAACGACCGTTCAGCGCACGACGCTGTCGACGCGCGTGATGCGGTACGGATACCAGTGCCGCTCGCGCGCGGCGTACACGTGGATCTCCGGCATGCCGTCCGGGCGCAGCACCATCTGCGCGGACAACTCATCCTCGTGCACCACCTCGGTGCGGACGAACTCCTTGCCCAGAATCTGCTCGGCCTGGTGGCGCAACTCCTTGCTGGTGGCAAACATTACGTCCACCAGTTCCTCGGCGCGGCCCAGTTCGCAGGCCGGCTTGTTTTCTTTGGCGAATACGGTCTTCATGCTCATCTCCCCGAACCTCACGGGTAATTGGAAGAACTTCTTCCAAATTACTGGTACCCGCGCGGAACACAAGGGGTCCCCCGCAACGAAACTGTACCTGTACCGGCGCCCGACCACTCGGCTGAGAGTGCGGGGCGAGGCGCGTACGGTGCGCGCGGTGGCCGCGTCTGAGTGATTCGTGTGATGCGGGTGCGCTCTCCCGATCCAGACATCGCGGCTGATGCGGGCCGGCGCGGCGGATGGGTTCGATGTGACCCGTCGATGGCGGGATCCGGGCTCCGCGCATCGGGCTGTCACAGAACGTCCGCTGTCTCGTCTCTTGGGAAGGATTGGAGGGTCCGCGGCGGGCGGGCACGGCGAGAAATCCCATCGCTTTCTGGACGGCGTTGGCCGGCAACGAGTTGGCACGGCTCGCCGTTTCACCATCGAGGAGGTCGGGCCATGATGCGTGTCTTTGTCGCCGGGGCCACCGGCACGCTGGGAGTGCCCGTCGTGCGGGCGCTGGTCGCCGCGGGGCATCACGTTACCGGCCTCACGCGGTCCGCGGAGAAACGCGGCATGCTGGAGCGGCTGGGCGCGGTTCCCGCCATCGCCGACGCGCTGGACGCGGCTGCGCTGGACCGCGTGGTCCGCGAGGCGGCGCCCACGCACGTGCTGCATCTGCTGACCGCGCTGCCCCGGAACGGTCCCGTGCGCCTGGCCCATGTGCGTCCCACGCTGCGCCTGAAGACCGAAGGAACCGCCAACCTGCTGAAAGCCGCCATCGCCGCTGGCGCAAAAAGAATGGTGGGCGAGTCCATCATCTACGCCTACGGATTCGCGGCGGACAGGCTGGTGACGGAGGCGGATCCGCCCGGCGGCCCCGAGGCGGTGCCGTGGCTCAACGAGGTGGTCGCCGGGACGCGTTCGCTGGAAGACCAGATGCTCGCGGCGGATCGGGCGGGGCTCATCGAGGCGATCCCGCTGCGGTTCGGCTTTTTCTACGGCGCGGAAAGCCCGTCGACGGAATTCAGCATGCGGATGCTGCGCATGCGCGGGCTTCCGGTGGTACGCGGTGCGGATGACGGGCGGGCGGGGTTCATCCACCTGGATGACGCCACAAGCGCGACGATCGCGGCGCTGGAGCGGGGAAGGGCGGGGGAGATCTACAACGTGGTGGACAGCGACCCGGTGAGCATGAACGAGTTCTTTCGCCGCGCGGCGCGGGAGAGCGGGGCACCCGCTCCGTGGCGGCTTCCGCTGTGGATCGCGCGCCTCACCATGCCGTATGCCGCCACCATGATGACGACCCGGCTGGCGGTTTCCAACGAGAAGGCGATCCGCGACCTGGGATGGCAGCCCGTCTATCCCAGTTCGGTGGACGGGCTGAAGCAGGTGGTGCGCGCGCTGGCCGGCCCATGACATGATCGCCCGTCGCGTGCGTCCAGATGGTGAGCCGAACGGCTTCGTGTTACGTCTCGATTTCCAGATTCGGCCGCGCGGCGCGGAGCGCGTTCAACCCCTCCGCCGTCACGGCCGCGACGGATCCCAGGTCTACCCACTGCAGCGCGGGCAGACCCGCCAGTACGGCCAGGCTTGCGTCCGTGATGGCGCTCCACTCCAGATCCAGCGTCTCCAAACTCCCCAATGCCGCCAGATGGGCGACAGCGGCGTCCGTAACGCCCCCCGTATTGCCGTCGGTGATGATGTGCCTCAGCCCGGGAAGGCGTGCCGCGAGTGTCGCGAACAGTGCCTCCGAGGGGGCACTCACGAACACACCCTCAGTGTCGGGTGAGAGCGCCGCGGCTTCATCCAGGCCGGAGATCCGGACAAGGGTGCCCCCGAACTCGTCGGGATCCATCATTTGATCCATGCTCATGGTGGTGTGGGTTGCGGCGGGCGGGAGCAGCCTCGCCTGAAAGGCATTACCGCGGTTAATGGAAGAACTACTCTCGCCCCATGCGATGGAACGAGCCGCCGGCCAGTCGGAATGTGATGGGCCGGCCCTCCTCCATATTCACGATGGAATCGTGCACTGCCCGCGTGGATGGATCGGTGATCCACAGCACCAGGTCCGTCCCGAACTCCACGACGACGCCGCTCGAATCCCGCCGCATGCGGGCGAACGGGAGAGGGTTCTCCGCCACCTCCGTGCTCGCGTCTCCGGCGGGCAGGGAGACGTTGATCGGTCCCAACGCTGTCAGCGAGTCGTGGCAGAGCCGGAACGCTTCCAATCCCCAACTCGTTTCCGCACCCGTATCCGCGAGCACGAACTGGCAGTCTCCGTCCCCGAAGAAGACCGGCTCGAGCCATTCGCTATCCGCCATCCCCCGTGACCGCGCGACTTCCGTAACCCCGCCGGGCCCGAAGGCGACGAGCACGAACCGGAGTCCGTAATCCGCCGTGTCCGCTTCGCTGTGGGTCACGACAAGGTGCCTGTCCGGCAGTCCCGGAACCTGGTAGACGCGAAGGAGAGCGGCACCCGGGGAGTCGCGCCGGAAGCGCGCCGCGATCCGCGCCGCGGCTTCCGCGGGTACACCCTTCTCGATCGCGATACCCGCCTGAGCTGGGAGAAGCTCTGGAGAATGCTTGCGAAAGTACGGATCTCCGGCAGGCCGGGAGCACGCGGAAAGCGCCAGCGCGAGTACAACCGTGTTTCCGAGCCGAAGCATGGGAGAGCCCGTGGAGGCGGGGAGCAAAAGGGGGTGCGGTTTGTCGCCCCTGCTGCTTATATGATCGATCGGAATCCACACTCCGCCGCGATGAACGTTCTCACCGGCGGAAAATGGTGTGCGGGGGTGCCGTATCCGTTTTCAGCCCGGGGACATTGAGCACCACCGGCTCGGATGCTTCCATCAACGCCCAGCCATCATGCGAGAGGCGGATTCGGAGTGGCAGCAGTTTGCCGCCACGAGCCGCAAGCAGCCACGCATCCCAGCCGTTCTCAAGCACCTGCAGAACGACTTCACGGAATTCCGCTTCGTCCTCGCGCGTGGCAAGATGGCCGGGCGCGGCTTCAAGCGAGAGGCGCGATCCCTGACGCCCGCGCCACGCGTAGTAGCGGGGCCAGTCTTCTGATGACGGCCAGATGCCCCAGGCGGTGACCCAGAGCAGGCACTCGTCCCAGGTGCCGAGCGCATCCACGACGGAAGCCGCCACCGCGGGTTCATAACCGGTCGGGCCGTTGGGAGCAAACACGACCTGCGAGCGGTGCGTCAGCGACGGGTCCGGACGAACCCGGGAACGCACGGCATCCTCGTCCAGTGCGCCAAGAGTGCGGCACCAGTCCCACACGTACACCGTATCGAGAATCTGCATCTCACGATTCGTCCAGAGGGTCCGCCAGCCGGGGATGCGCTTGGAGGTTTGTTCGGCGGATGATTAGAACCGTCCGGGCCCATGCGCGCCAGCGACGGCGGAAAGCGGACCGGCAGGTTTGTCCATGATGGTTGATTCCCCCGGACATGCCGACGTACTTTTACCGGCAGGCGAACGTTATCCGCCTCCGATGTGTCAACTCCATCTGCGGCAGACAGATCCGGCCACTCCGGCGATCGCGCGCTCGTGATGCAACCGACTTTCTCTTCTTCCGCCACGGGCGCGACCGCACATGGGTACATGCGCGGTCACGTCGCCGTCGTGAAATGTGTGGAGATGCGGCCGCGAGGGCGAAGGGTGCGACTGCCGGGTTCCGCGCTGGCGGGAGTGACGTGACCGCCGGGGCAACGGCCCGCGCGCCGCGCGTGGAGCGTCGGCTGGCGTGGGCGTACGTGGCGGCAACCGATGCGGCGGAGGGCGCGCCGCGCACGCCCGCATCCGCGCTGGCGCGACGCCGGTTCGTAGCGGAAGGCAAGCAGCTGGTGGCGGATTCGGGCGGAACGGAGTACCTGCTCGTTCCCATCACCGCGTACGCGCCGCTCCCCCGCGGAAGCCGGCCGGCCGCGTTCTGTCCCGTCTGCCTGGAGCGCGTGACACTGCGGCTGGGTACCCGGAACCGCCACCACTACGGCCATCGACCCGACTCGGACTGTGCGGCCGCTGGCGGGGAAGGCGCGCTGCACCTGGCCGCCAAGATCCACCTGTCCGTCGCGCTGGCGGAGGGCGGGCGCGGCATCGCCATCCGGCCCGTCTGCGCGGGCGCGGCGGAGGCGAAGCGAAGCGAGTTCTGCCGCGCCGCGCCGGTGGAGCCGTGGCCGGTGGAGTGGGACGAAGTCCGTGTCGAAAGCGCACTTCCGTCCTTGCGCGCGGACCTCATGCTGCTGCGGGATGGACGGGAGGTAGGCGCCGTCGAGATTCACGTCCATCACCGCGTGGACAGCGCCAAATCCGACAAGTACCGCACACTCGGCGTTCCGTGGATCGAAGTACCCGCCAATGGCGTGATCAGTGAGTCCGGGCTGGGCTGGCGCGCGGGTGACGTGCTGGCCGTTCTGCAGGACAGCCGCCGGGATCCCCAGGCGTGGCGCTGCCCCCGGCACCAGGCGCTGTACGACGGCATGCTGGAGCACGCGCGCACGGGTACGCACCGGATGGCGGGTCGCGTGGTGCACGTGTACAGCAGCGAGGGCGGGCGCAGCACCGGCGAGATGCGCACACGCGCCACCACCGTGCACATGATGGAGTGCCGCGAGGAAGGCCGGTTGGCGGAGGCGTGGCTGGAGCGCGACGACAACGACGCCCGCCTGGGCCGGCCGATCCGGACGAGCGACGCGGAGCAGGCGCGCCGCCATCTGCACCGCGAGTTTCAGAGCTGGGTGAAGTGGATGCGGGACCAGCAGCGGTTCCGCGTGGATTCGCCGATGCGCTGGACCGAGCCCGCCGCGCTGTCCGGGTGGGCCAAGTCCGACGCGTATCCCGAGCGGCTGCGATGGGACACGCACCAGGGCGACTTCGTGGCGGTGCCGAACGTGGCGGCTGTTGCGTGGCCGCGCATTCCCGCCCCGCCGGGCGAGGCGGACCCGGTGACTGGGTACGCGGAGTGCGCGTGGACTCAACTGGTGCCGGGAAAGGTGCCGCTGCTGCACGCCGTCTCCGGCCCGGTGTGGGCGACGGTGCGGGTGCAGGCTCGCGGCGCCGGGCCGGCGGGCGGCTCGGTGGGGTACGCCGCCGCCTGGCTGCACGACGGCCAGCGGTGGCGCACCGCCGCGTTCGCCCCGTACGTCGCGCACCGTGCCGCACCGGCGGACGACGCGGAGGGATGGACGGCGTGGCTGCAGCGCTTCGCGGCCGAGCTCGCCACCTTTCCCGCCGGGGATGTGCTGGACGGCATCGTCGCGATGGAGATCGCGGGGAGAGCGGGCGGGTGACGGATTGGGTGTGGCGGAGAGCTCGGTTTTCCGGCGGAGTTGGGCCCGGCGGCGAGTGTCTGGAGCGAATGAATCCGCCGCTCAAACAGCGGGAACTCCCGACACGTCGCCCACAGGCGTCGTTCGGGGCTTCCACTGCATTGGGGAAGCGACCGGGGTCCGCCGCCGCAGTCCGCGCAGGCGGACTTCGTGTCTTTCGAGGCGCGGTTTCAACCGCCGGGGCGGTGGCGGCGCCGCACGCCGAGCCCATCATCCCTCACGCCGTCGCCGCCGCTCCTCCCACGCAAGAACGCCCCGGCGCCTGATCCAGGGTGCCGGGGCGTTCTGCGTCTGCGAGATGGCGGATCAGGTGTGATCCGTCATCCACCTGTCCATCCGCCGTCGTGCGGTTTACGCCACCTTGGGCGCCGCGAACCGGCGCGCCACCAGCAGGGCGGTGGCGCCGCGGATGCGGGACGAGTCGCCGGTCAGGGCGATGTCGATGGGCGTTGCGGCCGCTTCGGGCGAGAGGCTGCGGGCCAGCACACCCGCCGCGATCGGCTCGCGGATGATGTCCCACGCCTGCGTAATCTCGCCGCTCACGATCACCCGCGCCGGGCTCAGCGCGGTGATGATGCCGCCCAGGCCGATTCCCAGGTACCGCCCCGTTTCGCGGATGGCCCACTCCGCCTTGGCGTCGCCGCCGCGCATGCGCACGATCAGGTCTTCCATCCCGAATCCGTAGCCGCGCATTGCCTCACGCGTGGCGGGAACCGCGGCGTCGACCTCGAAGTAGCGCGCCAGCGTGGCCAGGTTGCTGGTGTACGCCTCCAGGCACCCCTTCATCCCGCACATGCAGCGCGGCCCGTCCAGGTTCAGCGGCAGGTGGCCGAACTCGCCGGCGATGTCGCCATGGCCGCGAAACACCTCGCCGTCATCCACCACGCTCACGCCCACGCCGTCGGACACGGTGACGTAGGCGAAGTTGTCGACGCCGTCGTGGCTGAACGGCGGCAGCCACATGTGCGCCAGCGCTGACGCAATCGGTGCGTTCTCGATCAGCACGCGCAGGCCCGTGGCGCGGGAAAGCGAATCGCGCAGCGGCACGTCGCGCCACCCCATCTGCGGCGAGTTGACGATCATCCCCGTGCGCCGGTGAATCATTCCCGGCACCACGACGCCGATCCCTTCGCACGATTCCGGATCGCGCCCTTCCATCAGGTGGTTGGCGCGAACGGCGATGGACTCCACGAGATCGTCGGCGTTGAGCACCGTCTCAAAGGTCTCCATGGCCAGCTGGCGGCCGTCGAAGTCCGTGAGCGCCACGTGGGTACGGCTGAACCGCACGTCCACGGCAATGGCGTAGCGGTCGCGCGTGCGGACGTACAGCAGCTTGGGTTTGCGCCCGCGGGGTGCGTTCGCGGTGGCGCCTTCCGCAATGACGTCCTGGTCGATGAGCTCGTCCACCAGTTGCGTGATCATGCCGCGCGCCACGTGCATGCGGCGCGCAAGGTCCGCCCGGGAAACGGGTTGAAGCTCACGCACCAGGTTCAGCAGGATCTTCCTGTTGATTTCCCGCGGCGTGGAGCGCGTGGCGCGGTGAAACTCCCGAGTGTTGATCTTCCGCACGGTTCCATCCCGTTCGCGTGGAGGTCACGGCCGGGGCCAAGCCGGCGGCCTCCCCGGTACACGGGCCGCCGGCGCACGTCTTTCCGCGCGATCCTGCCTGCCGAACCTCCGCCCGCCGGGGTACTTTCCGGCGTGCGGGCCGGGCCACGAGGACGCGGTCCGGCGTGGCCGCGCCATGCCCATGGGCACCGTCGCGGCCAGCACCTGCGCACCACGCCGCGATCGCCGCCGCCCGTCCACCCCGTCGCGCGAAAGGGTGAATGAGGCACGCGGCCGCGTGGTGCTCAGGACAAAGATGACGTGTTCTTTTGTTCCCGTCCAGAACGATGTTGATTCATCGGACCGGGATCGAGACGCCACACTGTGAATTTGTTAGGGTTTCTTCCCTTTTCAACATCCCCTCTTCTGCGCTGAATTTCAAGGGGTAGGCGTGGATGATGAGATTCGCCGCCTTCCTGCGGCGAAACCGTCACGATCCGGGGACCCTTCCAGGAGTGGAAGTTCTTTCCTTTTCGGGCGATTTTTTGTGCACGGCACAATGCCGGTGGGGTTGTGCAGACCCGCGCCCATTCCCGCGGCAGCCGGTGGGCGCGGGAGGATGACCGGCAGGCCATCGATGCGGACCCGGAGCAAATCGCTTGTCCGCCCCGTGGCTGCATCCGGCGCTCTGCCGGTCAGGATGGATGGGCTGGAGGTGGTGGTGACGGCCCGGCCGGCACGGCTCAAGCGGCGGTGCCCCGTGACGTTACGCGGAAACAGATCGTCATCATGGGTTGATCGGGGATGCTCCGCTGCGCCCCGCCTGGATGGCCTCTGCCCGCCGCTGCCCATGCCTGCTGCCACCGTGCTGATCGTCGATGACGACGCGGCTCACATGGACATCGCCACTACCATTCTGCGCCACCACGGCTACCAGACGCTGTCCGCGGTGGATGCCGACCAGGCGATGCTCCTGATCATGGAGCGCCGGCCGCACGCGGTGCTGATGGACGTGCGGCTGCCGCGGGTGGACGGGTGGATGATGACGCGCCAGATCAAGGACGACGCGCGGACGGCCTCCATCCCCATCATCATCTTTACCGCCTCGGCACTGCCGGAGGACCGCGAGCGCTCGGCCGAAGCGGGCGCCTTCTGCCATCTCACCAAGCCGTGCGAGCCGCGCGAGATCGTGGAAGCCGTGGAGCGCTGCCTGTCGCTGGCCTGACGGCAACCGGATCGCTTCCCCGGATCACGGATGCGGTTGATCCGCGGCCCGGCATGGCTGCGCGAGGGCCATCCGCCTGAGTTGTGGACGCACGACGCCCCGGGAGCCTGCATCGGTTCCCGGGGCGTCGTGTTCCGTATCGGCCGGACTCAGGCCAGCGTGGCCATGTCGATGACGAAGCGGTAGCGGACGTCGCTCCTGAGCATGCGCTCGTACGCCTCGTTGATTGTGGCGATGTCGATCACCTCCACGTCGGAGGTGATGCCGTGCTCGGCGCAGTAATCCAGCATTTCCTGCGTTTCAGCGATGCCGCCGATCCCCGATCCCGCCAGGCTGCGGCGTCCGCCCATCAGCGCGAAGACGGCGATCTGGGCCGGCGTGGGCGGCGCGCCCACGCAGATCATCACGCCGTCCGTATCCAGCATCTGCAGGTACTGATTGTAGTCGTGCTCGGCGGAAACCGTGTCGATGATGAAATCGAAGTACCCCGCCAGCCCCTGAAGCTGCGCCGCGTCGCGCGTGAGGGCGAACTTGTGCGCGCCCAGCCGCCGCGCGTCCGCTTCCTTGTCCGGCGACGTGCTGAGCATGGTGACTTCCGCGCCGAACGAGGCGGCCAGCTTGACCGCCATGTGGCCCAATCCGCCCAGGCCGACGACGCCCACCTTGTGCCCCGCGCCCACCTTCCAGTGGCGCAGCGGCGACCACGTGGTGATCCCCGCGCACAGCAGCGGCGCCACGCCGGGCAGCGGCAGGCTGTCGGACACGCGCAGCACGAAGTCCTGATCGACGACGATCTGCTTCGAATACCCGCCGCGGGTGATGGAGCCGTCGTGGCGGTCCACGCCGTTGTAGGTGCCCACGTTGCCCACCTTGCAGTACTGTTCTAGCCCGCGCTTGCAGTTGCTGCACTCGCGGCAGGAATCCACCATGCATCCCACGCCGGCCAGGTCACCGGCGTGGAACTTGGAGACCTGCGAGCCGACCGCCGTCACGCGGCCCACGATCTCGTGGCCGGGCACGACGGGATAGACGGTGTGCTGCCACTCGTTTCGCGCCGTGTGCAGATCGCTGTGGCAGACGCCGCAGTACAGGATCTCGATCTGCACATCCGTGGGCCGAAGCTCGCGCCGCTCGATGGTGAGCGGGGCGATGGGCGCGTCGGGACCTTGAGCCGCATACGCTGAAGTTGCTGACATCGTCTTGCCGTATTCGCGGTACGTTTCGCGCCCGGTTGGAACCCCGGGTCGCCGCGCGCAACCGCCGGCCTGTGCCGCACCGGCGGATGGAGCGCGCCGGACGTGTGCACGACGCAGGCCCCTGCGTCTGCAATTCGGGTTCGTCTACGCCCCGCTGGGTCGCGGCCACGCTGCGCAGAAGGCAGGCAGATGGATGCGGGCCCCGGCCCGCTCAGCCGCGATGTGATTCCGGCAATCTCAACTTCAGGATTGGAGTCAGGTATGGAACGGCTCTGGATGGTTCGGGCTGGTGAGCGGGGCTACCTCGCTGACGCTTTCAAGGAACGGCAGTGTGTGGCCATCGGGTTCAGAGAGTCCGGCGATTTCACACCGATCCAGTCGCTGGCGGAGATGAGGCAGCGCATCTGGGACACCGGCCAGGACCGGAAGCCTGGAGCGCTGGGGAACGCTGCTTCCATGGCTTGGAGGTTTCGCGGCGAGATGAAGCCCGGTGATCGCGTCATCACCTACGATCCGGCAACGCGGCAGTATCTGATTGGGGAAATCACGGGCGGGTATGAGTACGAGCCGGGCCGGGTTCCTGATTACGCCCATGTGCGGTCCGTATCCTGGACGTCGCAGGTGAACCGTGACGATCTGTCGGTGGAGTCCAGGAACGTTCTCGGCAGCACGTTGACGCTGTTCCAGCCTGGACCGGATGTAGCTCAGGAACTGGAGGCGCTCGCGGTTCGCGCTGAAGCTGGCTCCGTCGATGAAGATCCGCTTCCCCCGCGGCCCAGCCCGGAGGCGTTTCCCCAGGCGGAGCCGGAAACGGGCCCCGAATCAGAAACCGACTGGGAGGTGATCCGGCGCGATCTTGTGGATCGAGCGCACGAGTTCATCAAGGACCGCCTCCTGAGCCTGTCCCCCTCGGACATGGAAGAACTGACTGCGTCCGTGCTGCGAGCCATGGGATACAAGGCTCGCGTAACCGGCAAGGGGCCCGACCGGGGCCGCGATGTGACGGCGTCTCCCGACGGGCTGGGCTTTCAGTCGCCGCGGATCGTCGCCGAAGTAAAGCACCGGCCCAGGAACCCCATCGGCGCTCCACTGATCCGGAGCTTTCTGGGCGGGCTCCGCTCGGGGGAGAACGGCCTGTACGTGAGCACCGGCGGTTTCACTCAGGAGGCGAAGTACGAGGCCGAGCGGGCGAGCTTTCCGCTGACCCTGGTAGACCTTGATGATCTGGCATCGCTGGTGGTGGAGCACTACGACCGGTTCGATGCGCAGGGCCGTGTGCTTCTTCCCCTCACGCGAATCTACTGGCCAGTCGCCTGACGAGTGGGCGGGACAGTTACGCAGATTCGGATGAATCGGAGAAGACGAGAATGGCCCCGCGACTCCATCGAGTCGCGGGGCCATGTCTTCTTTTGACCAGAACGCGCAACGGTGCGCCGCCTCGCTCAGCGCGTCGCGGAGCCCATGGTGACGCGGATGGGATTGGCGATGCGGCGGGCGGCGGTGTCCAGGTAGCGCCACCACTCCTCCACCGTGGCGAAGTCGCCGCTGGCAGTCCATCCCGCGCCGGCGTACTGCACCACCGGCACGCCGGACCGCGCGCGGCTCGTCACCAGATAATGGTCCGCCGTCTCCTGCACGTCGATAAAGCGCGCGCTGTCCAGCAGCACCGCCGTGGCCAGGTTGCCGTGGCCGCCGTTCTTGCGCTCCACCGGGCCCCAGGTGGCCAGCCATCCCATGGGCCCGCTGCGGCGGTTGCTCCCGACGAGCCCTTCGCGCTTTACCGTTCCCGTCACGAACGGCAGATCACTTCCATCCGCCGTGCGGAACGTGGTTTCCATGCGGTACAGGTTGCTCCCGGCATCCACGGAAAACCGGCGCGTCTCGTTCACCATCACGCCGTTGGCGTCCCACGGATCGTAGGTCAGCTCGAACGACGCGCGGATCGGCCCGTCGCTCAGGATGCGGTAGCCGCGGAAGTTGCGCGCGCTGATCACCTTGCCGTCGCGCAGCACGCCCACGCCGCCGGCGCCGAGCGTGGGCCCGACCGAGTAGAAGTCGGCGCCCTGGCCTACATCGCGGTGGTACTGGTCGTGGCCGCGCGCGTACCACTGGTCCACGATCAGGTCGCGGACGCGCTTGGGCCAGATGTCCACGCCGCTGCTCACCAGCGGCTCGAATTCCTTCGCGTTCCACAGCCCCTGGCCGTAGATGCGAAAGGCGACGCGGTCGCTTTCCCACGCCACGTCGTCGCGGTGCTCGTCATGCTTGGCGTGCACGCGAGGCGCGGCGGGGGACGAGGCGGCGCGCGGCTCCACACGCCATTCCCGCCGCTCGCGGGGCGAAAAGTCGCTCAGCACCAGCAGCGAGTCCGGCGCGGCGTCTCCATCCGCGTCCAGCACCTGCACCGGATACTCGTTTCCCGCCGCATCCACCACGCGCACGGCCTCGGCGCGCAGGGCGGGGAGGGCGGAGCGCAGGGCGGACCAGGAGAGGGCGATGACCTCGTCGCGGCGCGCCTCGTTCAGCGGGTTTTCCGCGCGGATGGTGACGGACTGCGCGGCGGCGGGCGCGGCGAGCAGCGCGGCCGCGGCGGCGAACAGAATCGGTGTGCGTTGCATCGTGCGGATCAGCGGAGGGTGTCCATGGCGACGGCCTGCATGTCGGCGAACACCTGGTTTTCGCCGCCCATCGCCCAGCAGAAGGTGTAGCCGCGGGTGCCGCAGCCGGAGTGGATGGACCATCCTGGAGACAGCGCCACCTGCTCATCGCGCATTACCAGGTGGCGGCTTTCGTCCGGTTCGCCCATCAGATGGATGACGACGGAGTCCTGCGGCACCTGGAAGTACAGGTAGATTTCCGTCCGCCGCGCGTGCGTGTGGGAGGGCATGGTGTTCCACACGTTGCCCTCCAGCAGCTCGGTGACGCCCATCACCAGTTGCGCGCTGGTGACGCCATTGGGATGGATGTACTTGCGCAGGATGCGGCGGTTGGCTGTTTCCTGCGAGCCCAACTCGTTGGCCTCCGCGTCCGCCTCGCGCACCAGCGTGGTGGGATGCGACGCGTGCGCCGGGTAGCTGATGAGGTAGAAGAGCGCGGGCGATGAAGCATCATCGCTCTCGAAGCGGATGTCGCGGCTGCCGCGCCCCACGTACAGCACGTCGCGCGTCTGAAGGGCGAAGCGCTCTCCATCCACCGTCACGCTCCCCGCGGCGCCCACGTTCAGGATGCCCAGCTCGCGGCGCTCGGTAAAGTACTCGGCGGCCATGGCTTCCGGCGCGTCGAGCGAGAGCGGGCCGTCGGTGGGGACGACCGCCCCCACGACGGCGCGGTCCAGGTCCACGAAGCGCAGCGTTACCTCGCCGGGGCGGAAGAGGTCTTCCAGCAGAAAGGCCGCGCGTAGTTCCGAGGTGGTCATCCGGCGCGTTTCCGCCGGGCCGGGAAGGTAGTGCATCATCGGTTTTCCTTTGATGTTGATCAATCCGCTCGTGTCTGCCGAGGCTTGCTGGCTGACTGGTCTTGAGCCCGCCGCCGGCCGAGTCGGGGCCACCGGATAAGTGAGCCGGATCCCGCGGGCTGACAGGGCCGGGGCGACTGAAGTCGCGGCAACAACGGCGCGAAGTCCGCCTTCGCGGACTGTGGCCTCAGCCTTTGTCCGTCACCCACCGTACCGCGTTTCCGCCCTCCAGGAGCGAATGAATTCGCCGCTGGAAAAGCACGAAGTCCGCCTCCGCGGACTGCATCCGCGGCTTCGGCGCGTTCCGGTTGAAGCGGCGCGGCCGCCCGTGCATGGCCGGGTCGCGAAGAGGCCTGTCATCCTGAGCGGAGCGCCGCGCGGGACCGTCCGTCGCGCCGGACCGTGGCGCGACGTCGAAGGATCTTGCCACGGCAGTCGGCGAAGCGCACGACAGCAGAGGCCCGCTCAGACTAAGGCGGGGGCGCTCGCGGCCAGCCATGTGGCAAGATCCTTCGACTCGCTGCATGGCTCGGCGCGACCGATGGATCGGCGTCGCCGCTCGCTCAGGATGACAGGCGAGGGGCTTTGGCGCGTGGCGAAAGTCCACTCCCAGCAACGATCTCGGCACTTGGCGCCGATGCATCCGCCGCAGTCCGCGCAGGCGGACTTTGCGCCGTTGTTGCCGCGACTTCAACGCTTGGTGTGAGTTTCGGGATACATTCGGTGCGCTCGGTGTACACTTGGGCGGTCCTTTAGCCCGAGAATACCACAATGCTCAGCATCGAAG
>NZ_JACHIA010000034.1 GCF_014202995.1 Longimicrobium terrae | reverse complement strand
GAGTTGAGCCGGCGACTGCGTGAGCGGCCACGAAAACGAGCGCTGCAACTAACTGGCTTATCACTACTTAGCCGAATAAGTTAGCGCGTATGGGGGCCGGGGGAGGGGCCTCGCAGGGCGTATGACACGAGCAACCTTTCCCAATCCGCACGATCCTGGGGTGTGCTCCCTCTCCCACATCTGTTCGTGGGAGAGGGTCGTCGTGCGCAGCACGCGGGGTGAGGGCCACAGCCGGCGGACGCGCCCATCCTCATCATCCCGAGAAAAAGGCCGGACTCCTCGCGGAGCCCGGCCTTTCCTGATCATCCCCCCGCGATCGCCATCACACCTTGCCGGCGCTGCTCCCAGCGTACAGCTCCTCGATCACGGCCGCATACTCCTTTTCCACCGCCTTGCGCCGCACCTTGAGCGTGGGCGTCAGCATCCCGTTGTCGATCGTGAACTCGTGCGCGATCACGGCGACCTTCTTGGGACGCTCGTACTTGGCGTATTCCGCCAATCCGCCCAGCGCCTCCTTTTCCAGAAACTCGCGCACGCGCGGCTCCGCGGCCAGCGCATCCACGTCTGTCGCCGTGATCCCCTGCTGCGCGGCCCAGGGGCGCAGGTTCTCCCACTCGGGGACCACCAGGATGACGGGGAACGCGCGCCGGTCGCCGATGATCACCGCCTGGCTCACATAAGGCGACATCACCGCGACGTTCTCCATGGGCGCGGGCGCCACGTTCTTGCCGCCCGCCGTCACGATGATGTTCTTGAGCCGGTCCGTAATCCGCAGAAACCCGTCATCCGTCAGCTCGCCGATGTCTCCGGTGTGGAACCAGCCGTCGGCGTCCACGGCCTCGCGCGTGGCCTCGTCGTTGTTCCAGTAGCCCTTCATCACGTGCGGCCCGCGGGTCAGGATCTCGCCCGAACCATCCGCGATGCGCACCTCCACGCCGGGGATGGGCCGCCCCACGCTGCCCACCTGGATGGCGTCCGGCTTGTTGACGGCGATGACGGGAGACGTTTCGGTCAGCCCGTATCCCTCGTAGACGGGAAGGCCGGCGCCCAGAAAGAAGCGCGCGATCTCCGGGCTCAGCGGCGCGCCGCCGCTGACGAAGCTGCGCAGCCGCCCGCCCGTGCGCTCGCGCAGCTTGCTGAACACCAGCTTGTCGGCGATCCCGTACTGCACGCCCAGCAGCCCGGACGGCCTGCGCCCCTGCACCCGCAGGTCCGCTACGCGCAGCCCCACGCCCTTGGCCCAGCTGACGATGTGCGCCTTGATTCCCGTGGCGCTCACCACCTTGCTGTAGATTTTTTCGAACAGGCGCGGAACGGAGACGGCGATCATGGGGCGCACCTCGCCCAGGTCGTCGGCCACGGTGTCCACGCTGGTGTAGGCGGTGCAGGTGCCGACGTCCCAGTACAGGTAGTCCACCATCCGCTCAAATACGTGCGACAGCGGCAGAAACGAAAGCGTCGTGTCGCCCGGGTGGATGATGTCGCCCAGCCCGTGCTGCAGGCACCCCGCCACGTTTGACGCCAGGTTGAAGTGGGTGAGCATCACCCCCTTGGGATTTCCCGTCGTGCCGCTGGTGTAGATGAGGGTGGCCACCTCGTCGCGGCCCAGCGCCAGCGCCCGCTCGCGGAACTCGATGAAGCGTCCCGCGGCGATGGCGGTTTCGCCGGCCTTGAGGACGTCGTCGAGCGGTGTCACGCCCTCACCCTTGCCGTCAAAGGCGATTACGTGCTGCACGTCCGGGAGGTTGGCGCGGATTTCGGCGATCTTGGCGGCCTGGTCCGCGTTGCTCACGAACACCACCGAGGCCCCGCAGTCCCGGACGATGTACTCCACCTGGTTGGCGGGAAGGGTGGGGTAGATGGGGACGTCGATGGCGCCCAGCCCGGTGACGGCGAAGTCGGCGATGGCCCACTCCGGGCGGTTTTCCGACAGGATGACGACGCGCGACCCCGTCCCCACGCCCAGATCCGACAGCGCGGCGGCGAGCCGGGTGACGCGCGTTTCGATTTCCGCGTGCGACAGCGTAAGCCACTTACCGCCAGCCCGGTACATCATGGCCTGGTCGCGGTGGTGCCGGTCGATGCCGCCGAAGAAGATGCGCGGAATGGTGTCGCGCTCCACCGGCTGCAGCGGAACCAGGGTGTTCGCCTTGCGCATCAGCTCTCCTGAATCAACCCGAAGTCGTTGCGCCCGCCGGGGATGCGCCGGCGGGCGGCCAAGCCGTGAAAATGCCGGACGTCCCGCCGGAAAACAAGACGCCGCACGGACGTTCGAACTGAGGGAAGTGCGTGAGTGCTGGGTGCGGGGTGCGTCAGTGCGAGTCAGGAGGGGCGGGGAAAGTTCGTGCCGTTGTTGCAGCAACTCGAGTTTCCGCACCAGTGGCGGATTGCTCCACGTTACGCATGGAGGGGGTCAGCTGCCCGGGATTGTGGACGCAAACCGAAGCATGATGCCGCGCTGAGGTCTCCCCCTCTCCCGCTTGCGGGAGAGGGGGCCGGGGGGTGAGGGCTGCCCGCCGCCGCGCCAGAGCCTGGGTGAACGAGCGAACAGTCGCCCGGCGCACCGCACCGCGCTGTCCCCTCGCGCGAGCACCGGCCAATCGGCAATCTTGTAGGAGGCTGTCGATGCCGCGCCAATTCCCATCGCTCCTGGCTCTATCATGACTGAACCCGTCATCCGCCGCGCTACTGCGGCCGACCTTCCCGCCATCATTACGATGCTTGCGGACGACGCGCTGGGCCGAAAGCGCGAAGATCCGACCATCCCGCTGGATGCGCGCTACACGGACGCGTTTCACGCCATCGACAGCGATCCCAACCAGCTGCTGGCCGTGGTGGAGCGGGCGGGGGAAGTGGTGGGCACGTTTCAGCTTACGTTTCTGCCGGGCCTTTCGCACCGGGGAGCATGGCGCGGCCTGGTGGAGGCGGTGCGCATCGCGCAGTCGGAGCGCAGCGGCGGGCTGGGTGCCACGCTGATGCAGTGGGCTATCGGCCAGTGCCGCGAGCGCGGATGCCGGATGGTGCAGCTCACCACCGACAAGTCGCGCACCGACGCGCATCGTTTCTACGAGCGACTCGGCTTCCGCGCGACGCACGAGGGGATGAAGCTGGTGCTTTGACGAACGGCGCGGAGCCGCGGTAGTCGCGCGGAAGATCATCGATCCCGACATCGTGCTGATCAATCACACGCCGCCACGGACGATGCGGGCCAGACGCCCGGTATCTCCATCAAACTCGGACGTATCCGCCCGGGACCGTCGGTCGAGGAGACCGTGCTGCACATCCCGGGATGACGGAATCCGCCACAGGTGAGTCAAGTCACGATCATCGAACGAAACGACCGTTCCTGTCACGTGGGTGTACAGGGCGGCGAATCATCCGCATCTCCCGCCATCCCACGAACGCGTCCATGCTGAACGCCGTTCCGGTCGACGCACCGGACCTGGACCTTCGCCTGCTCGACGATCTGGTCGCGCAGGTGGAAACCGTATTTCGCGGCAAGCGCGAAACCGTGCGCCTGTCCGTGGCCGCGCTGCTGGCCCGCGGGCACCTGCTGTTCGAGGACGTGCCCGGCGTGGGCAAGACTACGCTGGCGCGCGCGCTTACGGCGGCGCTGGGGCTGGACTTCCGCCGCATCCAGTTCACCAGCGACCTGCTGCCCAGCGACGTGCTCGGCGTGAGCGTCTACAACCCGCGCACGCACGAGTTCGAGACCCGGCCCGGGCCGATCTTTACCAACATGGTGCTGGCGGACGAGATCAACCGCGCGCCGCCGCGCACCCAGAGCGGGCTGCTGGAGGCCATGCAGGAAGGCCGGGTGACCATCGACGAGCGCAGCTTCGATCTGCCGCGCCCGTTTCTGGTGATGGCGACGCAGAACCCGCTGGAGCAGCACGGCACCTATCCGCTTCCGGAAAGCCAGCTTGACCGCTTCATGATGCGGCTTTCCATCGGCTATCCGGACGCGGACGAGGAGCGCACGGTGCTGCTGCAGTCGTCCGGCGTGCACGATCCCATTGACCGCATCCGGCCGGTGCTGAACCCGCAGTCCGTCGTGCAGATGCAGGACCGGGTGGATTCGGTGCACGCCGATCCGTCCATCATCGACTACCTGATGGCGATGGTGCAGGCCACGCGCACGGAGCCGCGGTTCCGCGCGGGAGCCAGCACCCGCGGGGCGATCGCGCTGCTGCGGGCGGCACGGGGGTACGCGCTGGTGGACGGCCGCGAGTTCCTGGTTCCCGATGACGTGCGTCGCCTGGCCGGCCCCGTGCTCGCCCACCGTCTGCTCCCCGCCGGCGCATCTGCCGCCACCGGTGAGGCATATGGCGAGGCGGTGATGCTGCTGGATGAGATCATCGCGCGCATCCCGGTTCCCGTCTGAAGCGCGAAGTTCGCGGGCGGCCCCCACCCGGGCCGGCACCACCGGCCCACCCTCCCCCCAAAAAGACTGGGGGAGGGTTGGGGCGGGGCGGAGAGGCCGGCGCGGGATGCACACAAACGTGGCGTGAGCGGATCCGTTGAGCGGATAAATCCGCCGCTCAAACAGCGCAAAGCCCCGACACCAGCCGCTGGCGCGTCCGGTTCGGGGCTTCAACCGCGCAAGAAACGGCGGCCCATTCCGCAGGCGGCGCCCGCGCTGAGGTCTCCCCCTCTCCCGCTTGCGGGAGAGGGGGCCGGGGGGTGAGGGCTGCCTGCCGCCGCGCCGAGCCATCCGGAACGCACGGACGTGCAGTTCTCCCTGCGCCTATCACGTGCCCTGATTATCCCTTATCCGCCGTACCTGATCCAGCGAACACCGCCGTGAAGACCGTTCCGCTCACTCGCACGCAGCGCATCCGCAAGCGCATCCGACGCTGGCTCCGGCCGCCGCGCCGGCTGCGCTTTTCGCGCGGGGGATGGTTCTTTACCGGCGGTTCGGTGCTGCTGGGGCTGGCCGCCATGGGCACCGGCAACAACCTGCTCTTTCTGCTGCTCGGCGGAATGCTGGGCTTCATCACGCTCAGCGGCGTGCTTTCCGAACAGATGGTGCGCCGGCTGGAGATCCGCCGCCGCGTGCCCCGCGCCACCGCCGGCGAGCCCGCGCGCATCACCTACGAGATCCGCAACGGCAACCGCCGCCTCTCCGCCTACTCCATCGAGGCAGGCGAAGACGGCATGGCGGGGCGGGGATGGACGCCCGTCATCGCGCCGCAATCCACCGGCGCGGCGCGGGCGGAAAACGTGTGGCCTGCGCGCGGCGTGGTGCCGCTGGAGACCATCGTCGTATCCACCTCGTTTCCATTCGGCCTGTTCGTCAAGGAACGCGACATGGACCTCGCCGGCGAAGTGGTGGTCTGGCCGCGGACGGACCGCCCCGTGCGCGAACCCCGCCCGTCCGGCGAGCGCGTGCGCAGCAGCGGCGAATCCATGTCCGGCGCGGCCGGCGCGCGCGGCGAGTACCGCGGCCTGCGCCCGTACCGCTCCGGCGACGACCCGCGCGACGTGCACTGGCGCACCACCGCCCGCGTGGGCCACCCGGTCGTGCGCGAGTACGAGCGCGACCGGTCGCGCGCGCTCTGGCTGTGCCTGGACCTGCTTTCGGTGGATGACGAACTGGGCGAGGCCGCGGTGGAGATCGCCGCTGCGCTGGCGGCACGTGCATCCCGGCGGGGAGAGTCGTTCGGATTGGCGACGCAGGATGCGCGGGTGCGGCCGGCCGGCGGCGCGGCGCAGCTGGAGCGGGTGCTGGATGCGCTCGCCCGCGCCGAGCTTCGCGCGGACGCGCCGCGGCTGGACCCGCCCGTCCCCCCCGCGGAGTGCGTGCTGGTGACCGCCGGCGCGCCCGGCCCCGGCTGGGGCGACGTCTTTGCCGCCGCGGGAGGCGGACGATGACCGCCGCGCAGCTGCACCGCCGGCTGACGGCGGGAATGGGATTGGCCGCGCTGGCCGCCTACGCCGCCGGCGCGGGGTGGACGGCGGACGTGGGGATCGCCGGCGCCGCGCTGGGTGCCGCCGTCGTGCGCCCGCCCTCCGCGCGGTGGAGCGCGCTGATCGAACGGGGCACGCGCATCCTCATCGTGGGCCTGTGCGCGTGGATGCTGTACGTCGCCTTCGTGCTGAGCGCGGACTTCATGCCCGCGGTCATGGCCATGCTCCTGCTGCTGCTGGGCGGCGAAAGCCTGCGCTCGCTGGAGACCCGGAACGACGGGCGGCTGTACCTGCTCTCCTTTGCGCTCCTGGTCGCGGCGACGGCGTTCTATCCCGGTCTTCCGTTTGCCGCCGCGTTCGTCGCGTTCATCGTGCTCGCGACGCTGGCGATGATGGCGGGCCACCTGCGCCGCCAGGCCGAGCGCTTCCACGCGCCGGACGTGCGGGTCAGCCGGCGGATGGCGGGGGCGATGGCCGCGCTTTCCGCCGTGACGCTGACGGTGGCGGTGGGGCTGTTCATCCTCTTTCCCCGCCTGCCGCGGACGTGGAACGTGCAGGGGCGCAGCGGCGACGGCGAGGTGATGGCCGGCTTTTCGGACGAGGTGCGGCTGGGGCAGCTGGGCGGGCGCCTGTCATCCAACCCCGAAGTGGCGTTGCGGGTGGAGTTTGCGGACAGTGTGCCGGCGAACGCGGAGCGGATGCACTGGCGCGGCCGCTCGTTCGACCACTTTGACGGCGTGCGGTGGTCTCGCACGCGCGGGCTTCCCGGACCCGCCATGCCCGGGCCGGCGTACCTGGCCCGCTGGGGCGGAACGTCGCGCCGGGCGCGCATCTTTGGCGGGCCGTCGGGGGCGGAGGTGCTGTTCGGGCCGCATCCGGTGCTGGCGGTGCAGGCGCGTTCGGCCATCCGCGCCTTTCAGGAGCCGTCAGGGGACGTGCTGTACTTTGGATCGGACGTCCCCGTCTACACCGTCCTCTACGGACCCGAGGCGCCACCGGACGGACGGCTGCGCGCGGCGCGGCGGCCGGATTCGCGGCTGCTGAATCCGTATCTGCAGACCCCTGCCTTTACGCCGGCCATGAAGCGGCTGGCGGACTCGCTGACGGGGCCGTATGCGGACCGGCTGGACAAGGCGCGGTCCGTGGAGCGCTACTTTCGGCAGAACTTCGGCTACACGCTGGACCTGCCGCGCACGCGCGACGAGGGCACGCTGGAGGGATTCATTTTCCGCCGCCGGCAGGCCCACTGCGAGTACTTCAGCACGGCGATGGTGATGCTGATGCGCACGGCGGGGATTCCCGCGCGCAACGTCACCGGCTTTCTGGGCGGCGAGTGGAACCAGACCGGCGGCTACCTGGCCGTGACGGGAAACGATGCGCACTCGTGGGTGGAGGTGTGGTTCAGCGGCCTGGGATGGGTGACGTTCGATCCCACGCCGCCCTCGCGCGACGACCTGGTGAACCGCGAAACGGGCGAGGCGTGGGCGTGGCCGCTGCGCTTCTGGTTCGATGGGATGGAGCACCGCTGGTACCGCTGGGTGCTGGATTACGACCTGGACAAGCAGCTGGGGATGGCGCGCCGCCTGGGCGACCTTTTCGAGCGAGACCGGGAGCGGGCCTTCGGGGATGATGGAAAGCGGGCGCCGTTCCGCGCGCCGCCCATGCTTCCCGTGGCGATCGCGATCGGCGTGGCGGCGGCCGCGGCGATCTGGATGCGGCGCGGCAGATCGGGCCCGCGCTCGCCGGAGCAGCGTGTGTACCTCGCGCTCCGCCGCGTGTACGCGCGGATGGGGATGGACGGCGGCGGGCCGCTGGATTTCGCCGAGCGCCTGGCGCGCGCCGCGGCGCCGGGGTGGCGCCCCGCCGGGGAGGTCGTGCGCCTGTACCTGCGCGCGCGCTTCGCGGGCGAGGACATCGGCGACGCGGGGCGCACGCGGATGCGCGCCGCCCTGGCCGAAGCCCGCGCCGAACTCCGCGCCGCCCGCCGCGACCGGTCGGGTTCGGTGACGGGTGGGCCCGCCGCATCCTCGTCCCCGCCGCGCGATCGCGAGCACGCGGGCGTGTAGACGTCGATCCGGCGCGTGATCTACGTCGTGGTCTCGTCGATGGAGGGAACCGTCAGTCTGTCGAGGACAGCCTGAGTCGGTTGGGAAGCATCGTCGTTGGACGCCACGCCAGAGTGATGAACGGTACCGTCAGGTGCTCCGAGGAACGCGTGGCAACGGGGTTTTCTGAGCGGAATGGATCCGCCGCTCAAACAGCGGGAACCCCCGACACGGCGCTATTCGCGCGCCGTTCGGGGCTTCAACTGCATGCGGGGCGAGGTCCGTGCGCGTCGCGTAGTGGGCTCGGCGGATGGCAGATCCTTCGTCGGCGCCAGGCCTCCGCGCGGCGGAGGTCAGGCGGCGCCTTCCCAGGATGACAAGGTGCCGTGCGAGGGGGCAGGGTGGCGCACGGGATGTGGTTCCCACGCAGTTGAAGCCCCGATCGTGGACGCGACAGCGGCCGCGAGTCGGGGGTTCCCGCTTCTGGAGCGGCGGATTCATCCGCTCAAGAGTGTTCGCGCCGATCGGTACTCCTCGTGGCGTACCGTATCAACCGCCCGCCTCAACCCTCCCCCAGTCTTTTTTGGGGGAGGGTGGGCCGGTGGTGCCGGCCCGGGTGGGGGCCGCACTGAGGCCCGGAAGGCCGCGGGAATTCCGTTCCACCCCGCTGTACCCTATATTGCGGGTCCGCCGAACCCCATGCAGGAGCCCACGATGCACGACACCTTCCAGCAGTTGCGCGATCGCGAGTTCAGCCGCCTGGACGCGGAGGGGCACGTCTACCTCGACTACACCGGCGCCGGGCTGTACGCCGAGTCGCAGGTGCGCGCCCACGCGGACTTTCTCTGCGCCGGCGTGTTCGGCAATCCGCATTCGCGAAACCCCACCTCGCTGGCCGCCACGCAGCAGTGCGAAACGGCCCGGCAGCGCGTGCTGGCGTACTTCAACGCCGATCCCGAGCTGTACGAAGTCGTGTTTACGCTCAACGCCAGTGGCGCGCTCAAGCTCATCGGCGAGGCGTACCCGTGGGAGCCGGGCGGCCGCTTTCTGCTGACGGCGGACAACCACAACAGCGTCAACGGCCTGCGGGAGTTCGCCTCGGCGCACGGCGCGGACGTGCGCTACGTGCCCATGGGTCCGGAGATGCGCCTGGCGGACGTGGAGGCGCACCTGGCCGGCGCGGGCCGCCGCGGGCACAATCTGTTCGCCTTTCCCGCGCAGTCCAACTTCTCGGGCGTAAAGCATCCGCTGGAGCTGGTGGCGCTGGCGCAGGAGTACGGCTACCACGTGGTGCTGGACGCGGCGGCGTACGTCCCCACCAACCGGCTGGACCTGAGCACGGTCACGCCGGACTTCGTGTGCGTGTCGTTCTACAAGATGTTCGGCTTTCCCACCGGGGTGGGCGTGCTGCTGGCCCGGCGCAACGCGCTGGGCGAACTGCACCGGCCGTGGTTCGCGGGCGGAACGGTGCGATTCGTGTCGGCGCAGAACCAGATGCACATGGCCCACGTCACGGGCCGCGCGTTCGAGGACGGTACGCTGAACTACCTGGGGATCGCCGCGGTCACCACCGGGCTGGATTTTCTGGAGGGGATCGGCATCGAGAACGTGAACGCGCACGTCACCCGGCTCGCGGAGCGGATGCTGAACGGGCTGGCATCCATGCGCCACAGCAACGGCGAACCGATGGTGCGGTTCTACGGACCGGCCAGCATGGAGGGGCGCGGCGGCACGCTGGCGTTCAACCTGCTGGATCCGGAGGGCGGGCTGGTGGACTTCCGCGGGGTGGAGCAGTGCGCCAACGACGCGGGGATCTCGCTGCGGACGGGCTTCTTCTGCAACCCCGGCGCGGCCGAGTTCGCGTTCGAGTATGCGGATGAGGACGCGTTCCGCTGCATCAACACGCTCACGGCCGAGACGTTCAACATCCAGGTCTTCAGCGACTGCATGAGCGACCACCCGGTGGGCGCGGTACGCGTGTCGGTGGGGATCGCCAGCAACGAGGCGGATGTGGACCGGTTGATGGAGGTGCTGGGCGCGTTTCGCGACGTGGCTCCCGATCCGTTGGCCGCGCTCCCCGCGCTGGCCACGGCGGACTGAGACTTCCTCTTTTTCGGCGGATGGGAAGAGCGTAGAATCCGGCCCGGCGGGCGAGGCTCACGACGGCCCCCACCCGGGCCGGCACTACCGGCCCACCCTCCCCCAAAAAAGACTGGGGGAGGGTTGATGGGGCGGATAGTTCGGTGCGGGGAGGCGAAGATCCGCGCGTGAGCGGGGTCTGTTGAGCGAATGAATCCGCCGCTCAAACAGCGGGAACCCCCGGCTCGTGGCCGCTGTCGCGTCCACGCCCGGGGCTTCAACCAATGACAGACACCACGACGGCCCGGGGTCAGCGCCACGGCCACGTGCCCCCCGCACGACGACCATCCGCGCCACGCCCAAAGGGCGTCATCCTGAGAAGGCGCCGGACGGACCTTCCGCCGCGCCGATGCTTGGCGCCGACGAAGGATCTACTATCCGCCGAGCTAACCAACCGGCGCGCGCGTAACCCGCCCCAGATGCAGTTGAAGCCCCGATCATGGACGCGACAGCGGCCGTGAGTCGGGGCTTTCCGCTTCTGGAGCGGCGGATTCATTCGCTCCAGATACTCGCCGCCGCGACCAACTCCGCCGCCCGCACCAAACCATCCGCCCGCCCCAACCCTCCCCCAGTCTTTTTTGGGGGAGGGTGGGCGAGTAGTACGAGCCCGGGTGGGGGCCGCCCTGGACCCAGATGAAAACGAGAACGGCTCTCCGTCCGGAGAGCCGTTCTGCGTTTCATCAATCGATCCCACTACTTCCCGCGCAGCACCGGCCCGGGCGGATCGTCGCTCTCGTCCAGCGGGTCGTGCGTCACCTCGTCGTGCTCCTCCAGCTGCTTGGGGAACATGAGCGACGCCACCACCGACCCGCCCAGCACCCCGGCCACCACCAGCAGCGACACCAGCACCGGAATGTGCACGTGCAGCGCCACCACCAGCATCTTGGCGCCGATGAACACCAGCACGATCGACAGCCCCAGCTTGAGGTAGTGGAACTTGTCGATCACCCCGGCCAGCAG
Source organism: Longimicrobium terrae (assembly GCF_014202995.1). Classification (NCBI taxonomy): domain Bacteria; kingdom Pseudomonadati; phylum Gemmatimonadota; class Longimicrobiia; order Longimicrobiales; family Longimicrobiaceae; genus Longimicrobium; species Longimicrobium terrae. The sequence continues at coordinate 27,218 of NZ_JACHIA010000034.1, read as the reverse complement.
AAAGTACAGCGACCGCAGGCACAGGATGGCGAACACGTTGCTGGTGTACACCAGGAACGGGTCGCGCGTAACTGCGAACACCGCGGGAATGCTGTCGACGGCAAAGATCAGGTCCGTCGTTTCCACCAGCACCAGCACCACCAGCAGCGGCGTGGCCACCCAGCGCAGCTTTCCGGCTACGGTTTCCTTGACGAAGAAATGCTGCTCGTGGTACGTGTTGGAGATGGGCATGATGCGCCGGATCAGCCGCAGCGCCGGGTTGGATTCCGGCTCCACGTCCATCTCGTCCTGCGTGGCCATCTTGATCCCGGTGTACACCAGGAACGCGCCGAACACGTAGATGATCCACTCGAAGCGCGCGATCAGGATCGCCCCCGCCGCGATCATGGCGCCGCGCATGGCCAGGGCGCCCAGCACGCCCCAGAACAGCACCCGGTGCTGGTACTTGGGCGGCACCTTGAAGTAGGCGAAGATCAGAACGAAGACAAAGATGTTGTCCACGCTCAGCGCCAGCTCGATCAGGTAGCCGGTCAGGAACTCCAGGGCGTGCTTCTGCCCCCCCGTTCCTTCCACGGGAAGGTTGCCGGTCCACATGAGGCCGGCAAAGATCAGGGCCAGCGTCATGGTGAAGGCGGCGAACAGGCCGGCTTCCTTCGGCTTTACCACGTGCGCCTTGCGGTTCATCACACCCAGGTCAAACGCCAGGATGATGAACACCAGCACCGTGAAGCCCACGTAGGGCAGAACGTGTCCCTTCAGCAACTTGCCTCCCCGGATGGACGCCCGCGCGGGACGTATGCATGCACGAAAACGGGCGATACCGTTCGTCCGGCCCCAGATGCACAAAGGCACCTGGGTCCAAAGACGAAGGTCTCGCCCTGATCGCGACGCGCATCCACGCGCCGCATCCCAACCGGACCGTGCGGGTTGCCCCGCAGTCTTGACGATCCGGCCGCCGGCTGTCTCGCCGGTAAGCTACTCCCCTTCCGTTTCCTGCGGGAAAGCTACTTGGCAAGAGTCCTGCCGTCAACGCGGCGCTCTGCCCGCCGCCCGCCGTCCAGGATGGAAAAACGGGGCAGGCGGATGTGCATCCGCCTGCCCCGCATCCACTTACCCGACTTTCCGCCCGGCTTCAGAACTCGCGCGGTTCCCGCGAACTGACGGGCGGGCCCAGCACCTCGGACATCAGAATGGCGCGGCGCAGTGATTCCGGATCGCGAAGTTCCTGCAGCAGCGCGTGGTGCGGGGGGTGCGCCTGCGCCGGCGCGTCCACGTACTTCCGGTGAAAGCGCTCGTGCTCCGCCGTCCAGTCCACCTCCGCCTCCAGCGCGCGGGCGGCCTCGGGAAGCGGGCGCGCCTCGGTGGTCGTCAGCACCACGGGGGCGCGCGGGGTGAACAGCACCAGGTCCCCCGTCGCGTCCTCGCCGTCGTCCACGTCGTCGTCGAACGTCAGGTCGGTGTCGGCCGCCAGTTCATCCACCTCGCCCTCGGACGAACTGGCCTCCATCGCCAGCTGCATGCGCCCGGCGGGGAGCGCGCGATGAACGAGTTCTTCCGCCTGAAATCCCTCGTACGTGGTGGGGGGCAGCCGCGACTGCGAGGCCTTCTGGATCAGACCGAAGATCCAGAAGACGACCGCCGCGGTGATCAGCCATCCCACCGTCAGCTCCCCTGCGGGCCGCCGCCCTGCCCGCCGGGCGCGGAAGGACCGGCCAGTGCGCGGCGCATCCCCGTGTCGCTCTGCACGTTCTGGTACCGCGCGTAGTCCATCACCCCCAGGTTGCCGTTGCGGAACGCCTCGGCGATGGCCATGGGCACCTGCGCCTCGGCCTCGATGACCCGGGCGCGCGCCTCCACCACCCGCGCCTGGTTTTCCTGCTCCAGCGCCACGGCCATGGCGCGCCGCTCCTCCGCGCGGGCCTGGGCGATGCGCTTGTCGGCCTCGGCCTGGTCCGTCTGCAGTTCCGCGCCGATGTTCTTGCCCACGTCCACGTCGGCGATGTCGATGGACAGGATCTCGAACGCCGTCCCCGCGTCCAGCCCCTTGGCCAGCACCGTCTTGCTGATGTTGTCGGGGTTCTCCAGCACCGCCGCGTGGCTGATGGACGAGCCGATGGTGGACACGATGCCCTCGCCCACGCGCGCCAGGATCGTTTCCTCGCCCGCGCCGCCCACGAGGCGGTTGATGTTGGCGCGCACCGTCACGCGGGCGATGGCGATGAGCTGAATGCCGTCCTTGGCCATGGCCGCCACGCGCGGCGTGCTGATGACCTTGGGGTTCACGGAGGTCTGCACCGCCTCCAGCACGTCGCGCCCGGCCAGGTCGATGGCGGCCGCCTGCTCGAAGGTGAGGCCGATGCCGGCCTTGTCGGCCGCGATCAGCGCCTGGACGACGCGTTCCACGTTGCCGCCGGCCAGGTAGTGCCCTTCCAGTTCATCCACTTCCAGCCGCACACCGGCCTTGCGCGCGGTGATGAGCGGATTGACGATGCGCCCCGGGCTCACCCGCCGGAAGCGCATGCCGATCAGCTGCACGAACGGCACGTACACGCCCGACGTCCACGCCTGCACCCACAGCCCCACGGGGATCAGGGTGATGAGGACAAAGAAGGCGATGATGGCGAAGAAGACGAGGATCAGCGCACTGCCTGCGGCGAGTCCATCCATGGGCCAGGTCCTGTGGATCAGGGAAAGGTGTCCCGCGGATGCGCGGGCCGCCGCCGGCCCGGTGCCGGCGGCGGGGATGCGTACGGGGTTGCGGCGAAAGAAGTTGCGAGCCGCTGGCCCGTGTTGCGGGATCAGTCCCGCGCGTCCGCTTCGCGCGGGGCGAGCGGGCGCACGACGGTGCGGTAGCCGTCGGAGCGAAGGATGCGCAGCGGCGTTCCCGCGCCGATCCATCCCGCGTCGCTCACCACGTCCAGCCGCTCGCCGCCGATCTGCGCGGCGCCCGCGGGACGCAGATCCGTGAGCGCCACGCCCTCTGCGCCTTCCAGTTCCGGCCGCGGCGGGGCGGAGACGTAGCCCCGCTCGCGCTCCAGCGATCCGCCAAAGATCGCGTGGTAGTCGCCGCGCCGGGTGGCCAGCACGGCCCACGTGCCCACGGCCAGCATGGCCAGCGCGGAAAGGACGGCAAAGGTGGCCAGGGTGACGTCCGCCACGCCGGGAAGGGGCCCCGCGATCAGGAGCACGGCGCCCGCGAGCAGCGCCAGCACCCCCATGATCCCCGACACGCCAAAGCCGGGAAGGGCGAACACTTCCACGCACAGCAGCACCAGCCCGGCCAGCAGCACCAGCATGGGCGCCCAGCCCGCCATCCCCAGGACGGCGTGGAACGGCGGTGGATCAACAGGCTGCATCATCGGCGGCGACGCGGGTGGATGGAAGGGTCTGCGCACGGAGCATAAACCCGGGGCGCCACAAATCCAACCCTGCTGGTCAGCGCTGCTCCGGGCGGATCCACTTTTCCACCGCGGGCGGGGCGAAATCCGCCATCCGCTCGAGCAGCCGCTCCGCATCCGCGTCGTCCAGAATGAGCGCGCGGTGGGCCGGCCGCACGAACTCCTCGCGGACGGCGTGGTCCACCATCGCCAGGAGCGGATCGTAGAAGCCGCCCACGTTCAGCAGGCCGCACGGCTTGGGATGGATGCCCAGCTGCGACCAGGTGAGCACCTCGAAGAACTCCTCGAACGTCCCGTAGCCGCCGGGGAGCGCGATGAACCCGTCGGACAGGTCGGCCATGCGCGCCTTGCGCTCGTGCATGGAGCCCACGACGTGCAGCTCCGTTAATCCGCCGTGTCCCACTTCGCGCCGCATGAGCGCTTCGGGAATGACGCCGATCACTTCTCCGCCGGCGGCCATCACCGCATCGGCCACCACGCCCATCAGCCCCACCTTGCCGCCGCCGTAGACGAGACCGATGCCGCGCGCCGCCAGCATGCGCCCTACCGAACCGGCCGCGTGCGCGTACGCCGGCTGCGCCCCCGCACTGCTCCCGCAGAACACACAGATCCGCTTCACCCTCGGTTCCTCCGTCGTTGTCCGTTCCCCGCGACCTCCGCGACCCCCGCGGCCTCCGCGTGAGATGCCGTTTCACCCTTTCCCGCCAACCGCCGCCCGCTCCGCGCGACCAATCTTCTGCGGCCCCCGCGTTCCTCCGCCACCCCCGCGCTCCCCCGCGCGAAACACACACTCCGCCCCGGGAGAAATCCGGCGATTCCGCGCCTCAGCCCGGATCGCGCTCCGCGGCCCGGCGGACCGCGCGCAGCATGTCGCGGCGGATCAATCCGCTGAACGGGCCCACGACGCGCCAGTAGCGGCCGAACGACCGGCGCGCCGCATCGTCCGTGCAGCGCACGCGCGTCTCGGTGACCACCAGCGACCCGCGCTCAGCGGGGAGCACGGTGAAGTTCCACGCCGCCACCGCCATCCCCGGCTCGCGGAACGAGCGGAACGCATCGGCCTCCACGCGGCGGATGTCTCCGGCCGGCTTCCAGAACCGCCCCGTAAGGCCCAGGACGATCTCGCGCGGCGCGTCCTCCGCCAGCAGCACGAAGCCGGCGCGCAGCAGCGCATCCAGCGCGGGACGCGATTCGTCATCCACCAGACCGCGCCTGCCCGCCAGCCGCGCGGGAATGGAGCGCAGGGCGAACAGGGTGCGCGTGATCCATCCGCCGCCGCCCTCCAGCCCCCGCACCGCCGCGTACGCCCGCTGCGGCGACGCATTCACCCGCAGCGCGTGGCGTTCCGAGAAGTCCGCCGCGGGGAGAAAATCGTCGATCAGCACGCGCCTGCCCGGCCGGGCTGGTAGGCGGCGCCATCGTCCTTCCACGACCACCAGAGCAGCAGATCTGCATCGTGCTCCGGCTCCGACGCGAAGTAGACGGCGCAGCGGAACACGTACAGCACGCAGCGGTCCTGGTGCACGCCCGTCATTTCGCTGAGCCGCTCGTACATGGCCACCGGATCGGCGCCGCGCAGCGACTGGATGGAGGGAAAGCCCAGCAGCCGCAGGTCCGCCGCCAGGCTGGGGCCCACGCCGGGAATCCGCTGCAGTTCGTCTCGATGCGCGCTCTTGGAGGGCATGCCAACCTTTCGGGGGGATCGCGTGTCTAAGTGGATGTACGCGGGGGGCGAAACCTTTCGCCCGCACGCCGCGTACGAAAGATCGCGGGGCGCGGAAGTTCATCTTCCGCTAATGCAGGTGATGAAACTCCGCGGCGGTTGATGCGGTAGTAGTACGCAGAACGAGGCCCGACACGGGATCGAGAATGCCGACCTGACCCCCACCTTCGCTTATGGCGTCCTCCGGGTGGGCACGGCTGAGAACCGATGAAAAGGCAGTTCTGCGAGAGCCGGTGAGGAAGTGAGAAACGCGAAGGGGCCCGCCAGCACGATGGCGGGCCCCTCGCATTTCATCGTTCCGCCTCGCGCCGCTCGATGGTCGCCGGCAGCCTGCGCAGCGCCAGCCATCCCAGAATGCCGGCCACGAACGAGGCCACGAAGATCCCCAGCTTGGCGTCCTCGTTGAACTCCGGGTGCTGCGGAAACGCGAGCGCGCTGATGAACAGCGACATCGTGAACCCGATCCCGCCCAGCAGCGACACGCCGCGGATGGCGCTCCAGTCGGCGCCATAGGGGAGTTCCGCCAGGCGCATCCGCACGGAAAGCCAGGCAAAGAGCGAAATCCCGATCGGCTTGCCCACGATCAGCCCCAGCATCACGCCCAGCGTAACCGGCTCGCGAAAGGCGGCCAGCACGTTGCCGCTGATGTGCACGCCCGCGTTGGCCAGTGCGAACAGGGGGATGATGCCGAACGCCACCCAGTAGTGCAGTTCGTGCTCGATGCGCTGCAGCGGCGCCTGCGCGGCCTCGCAGGCGTTTTCCATCTCCTGCACGGCCTCCTGCTGCCCCTTGTTGGTCAGCACGCTGGGGCCTTCTTCGCCCTCCGCCTCGAAGTGGTCCAGCACCTTGCGGCCCCGGTCCAGAAACTCCTGCGTGTCGATGCGCGTGCGCGCGGGAATCGTCATGGCCAGCAGCACGCCGGCGACCGTGGCGTGCACGCCGCTGAGCAGAAAGGCCACCCACAGCACCGCGCCCGCCATCACATAGGTCAGGGGACTGCGCGCGCCCAGCCGGTTGAGGATCACGAGGATGACGAGGACGACCCCGCCGATTCCCAGCGCCGCCCAGTTGATGCTGGCCGTGTAGAAGAGGGCGATCACCAGCACCGCGCCCAGGTCGTCCACGATGGCCAGCGCGGCGAGAAACACCTTGAGCGACAGGGGAACGCGCGGGCCCATGAGCGCCAGCACTCCCAGCGCGAAGGCGATGTCCGTGGCCATGGGGATTCCCCATCCCCGCGTTCCGGTGCCGCCCATGTTGACGGCGGCAAAGATCAGCGCCGGCACCACCATTCCCCCCAGCGCCGCGGCAATGGGGAGCGCGGCGCGCTTGGCGGAGGCCAGTTCGCCCACCAGAAACTCGCGCTTGATCTCCAGCCCCACCAGAAAGAAGAAGACGGCCATCAGCCCGTCGTTCACCCAGTGGTGCAGCGCGTACGAAAGCTCCTGGCCGCCGAAGCGAAAGGTGAGCGGCGTTTCCCAGAAGGTGTGGTACGCCTCGCGCCACGGCGAGTTGGCCGCGATGATGGCCACCAGCGTGCACGCGATCAGCACGATTCCCCCCGCCGACTCCGCGTGCGCAAAGCGGACGAACGGCGACAGGATGCGCTGGATGCGGGCGGGGCGAAGGGGAGGAAGAACGTGATTCTGCGTGGCCATCGTATCCCTGAAGCCGGTCCCGGATTGACTGGGGGCGACGAACCTAACCGCCGTGCGCGCGCAATCCAACCCTGCTGGCGCGCCACTCTGGATGGGAGATCCCGGATGAGCCGCGGCGCGCCGTCATCCGCCCGAAAAAGCCCCGCCGGACACATCCGGCGAGGCTTTTTTTCTGCACTGCGTTCGCGGCGGATGCGCGTCAGCGGTCGCGCGCCACGGGGGTGCGGACCCGCGCAGCGGAGCCGGCCAGCAGCGGATACGGGTTCACGTTCTCGCTTTCCCAGTAGCGCTCGGGATTGCTGAGGCGGCCCACGGAAAAGTGCAGGTGATAGTTGCCGGCCCCCGCGTTTCCCGTGTCGCCCACGTAGGCGATGATCTCGCCGCAGCGGATGCGCTGCCCTTCGCGGATGCCGGCCGCGTAGCGCTGCAGATGGGCGTAGTAGTACAGCGTGCGCCCGTCATCGCCGAACTGGTAGATGGTGATGCCGCCCAGTCCGCCGGTGCGCAGCCGGTGCACCGTGCCGTCCGCCGCCGCCACCACCGGCGAGCCCGCCGGCGCCATGATGTCGATGGCGTGGTGGGTGCGGCCGCCGGAGCGCGCGTCGGCGTACGTGTCCGCAAGCTGCGCGGGACGGATTCCGCGCACGGGAATCAGCAGCGACGCGCCGGGGGCCAGTTCGCCCGCGGCCAGCGGCTCGGCGGGAATGACGATTTCCGGGCGCGGCGCCGGGCGCGTGTTGCGGCTGGCGGTTTCCGGCGCGGCGCCGATGGCGACCGTGCAGGCGTTCAGAGAAAGCGCGGCGGCCAGCGCCAGAACGCCCGGAAGGGCGCGGTGCATGGGGCGGATGGACATGGCGCGGAGATGGATCCAGGGGTGAAGCGGCCGTCATTCCGGGGGAACGGCGGCGGGGAAAGCACATGCAACGGGGATATGGTGCGGCCCGTGACGGGGCATATTGCCGTCATGGCTGCAGTGTGCGCAAGAGTTTCGTGCGGGGAACGGCAGGGAATAGGGAATGGGGAATAGGGAATAGGTGAACAGATACGGGGGATTCAGCTTGATGTTACGCCAGAAGGAACGCGCCGCGGGCGTGGAGAGAGAAGCGATAAGCTGAAACGGAAGCAGAAGATCAAGGAGATCTTCCGCTTCCGTTTTCTCTGCTGCTCTGCTGCTCTGCGTGAGATCCCGTCCGTCGATCCCCTGCAGTTCCCCCGCGCCCCTCCGCCACCCCCGCGTCCTCCGCGTGAAACGGTGTAAGGGCCGGCCCCGCTACCAGCTCGGCTCCGTATCGAACAGCGCCTCGATCTGGTCCGCCGGAACCGGGCGCGAAAAGAAGTAGCCCTGCCCGTATTCGCACCGTAGCGTGCGCAGTTCCGCCAGAAGCTCGGGACTTTCGATCCCCTCCGTGACCACGGCCACGCCCAGCGCGTGCGCCATGGCCACGATGGTCCGCACCATCTGCAGGCTGCCGCCGCCCTCGCCGCCCGCCACGAACGAGCGGTCGATCTTGAGCGCGTCCATCGGCAGGCGGTGCAGGTAGCTGAGCGACGAATATCCGGTGCCGAAATCGTCGATGTGCAGCTGTACCCCCAGCCGCTTGAGCCGGGCCAGCGTATCCATGACGGCCGCCGTGTTGTGCAGAATCACGCTTTCGGTGATCTCCAGCTCCAGCGTGTGCGGCGCGATCCCCGTCCGCCGCAGCGCCGCCTCCACCCGCTGCACCAGGTTGCGCGCCGTGAACTGCCGCGCGGACAGGTTGACGGCCATCCGCAGCTCCGCGCCGCCCGGCCGCGCCTGCCACCGCCGCAGCGTATCGCACGCCTCGTCCAGCACCCAGAGCCCGATGGGGACAATGAGCCCCGTCTCCTCCGCCAGCGGGACGAAGTCGTCCGGCATGATCAGCCCGCGCTCCGGGTGCTCCCACCGCGCCAGCGCCTCGAACCCCGCGATGCGCCCCGTGTCCAGCCGCACGATGGGCTGGTAGAAGACGCGCAGTTCGTCGCGCTCGAGCGCGCGGCGCAGGTCCGTTTCCAGCTGCAGCCGCGCCATGGCTTCGGCGTGCATGGCGGGATCGAACACCTGGTATTGGCCGTCGCCCGCCTCGCGCGCCCGCATCATCGCCATCCCCGCATCGCGCAGGGCGTCTTCCGGGCGGCGGTACTCCGATCCGCCCATCACGATGCCGATGCTGGCGCCGGTGTACACGTCCCGCCCGCCCAGCGAGAACGGCTCCGCCAGCGTTCCGCGCACGCACTTGGCGACGTGCGTGGCCTCCTTCATCCCCACCACTTCGTCGATCAGCACGGCGAACTGATCCGGCCCCACGTGCGCGATCATCGCCTCGGGGGGCACGCACTCGCGCAGCCGCTCCGCCGCGGCGCGCAGCAGGTCTTCCACCCCCGCGCGCCCCAGCGTGTCGCCCACCAGCTGAATGCGGTCCAGTTCGATGGCGAGAAGGGCGAAGCCGCGAGGCCCGCGCAGGGCGTGCTCCACCGCCAGCTCCAGCCGGTGCGTCAGCAGGCCGCGGTTGGGAAAGCCGGTGACGGGATCGTAGAAGGCGTTGCGGAGAAGTTCGTGCTCCAGCTGCTTGCGGTGGGTGAGGTCCTCGCAGCAGGTCACCAGCGCCACGGGGCGGCCCGCGGCGTCGCGCACCACGTCGCTGCGCAGCATCACCGGGAAGGTCGTTCCGTCCTTGCGTACGTTGACGGCTTCGCGGCTCCAACTGCTGACGTCCGGCAGGGTTTCCGGGCGCAGCGGGCGGGCATGCTCCGCGGGGGCGAAGATGCGGGCGGAGCGGCCCACCAACTCTTCGCTGGTGTAGCCGTGCATGCGCGCGTCCGCCGGGTTGCTGTACAGAATGCGCCCGTTCACCCCGGTGATGGTGACGCCCACCTGCATCGTCTCCACCGCCTTCTTGAGCATGCGCAGGCTTACCCCGCTGCGCGCGCTCCGCGTGGCCGCGGCGATGGCCTGGTCCACCGCGGAGGGCCCGTCCTCCGCGGACAGCAGAAGGGTCGCGAAGCCGGCCAGCGACGAAAGCAGGTCCGCCTCCTCCGCCGTCCACGCGCGCGGGCGTCCGTCCGCCACGCACAGCGCCCCGGCGATGCGCCCGTCCGCGCCGGCGAACGGTACGCCGGCGTATCCCACTTCGCCCAGCCACACGCCGGGATCCGCCAGCACGGCGGGGTGCAGCCGCGCGTCCTCCAGCAGCAGCGGCGCGCCGCCGTGCACCGCCACGCCGCACAGCGAGCGCGACAGCGGGGCCTCGCGCCGGGCGCGCCATTCCTCCCCGGGCGAGCCGGCCGCCAGCGGCGCGCGCCCGTCCACCAGGCTCACCACCGACACGGGAACGCTCAGCAGCCGCGCGGCAAAGGTGGCCAGGCGGCGGAAGCCATCGTCGGGGGTGTCGGCGGAGAGCAGCGCGGCGAACCGGGGTGCGCCGGGCGCGTGCGGAAGCATCACGGACGAGGCGGTCGCGGGGAGCGTGGCCGTGCGTGCCCCGCGCGGATCGCGGGCGCCCGGCCGGGCGGGACTGTCCATTCAGGGCAATAGACGAGAAACGTAACACCCCGTCACCTGCATCGGAATGGGTAGCAGATGAAAATGGCGCCCGCCCCGGAGATCCGGAGCGGGCGCCGTTCATCCACCGAACCTGCCGCTACTGGCGGCAGGGGGCGTTGGGGTCCTGCCGCGGGCCGTCCACCACCAGCCGCGCCGGGCGGTTGGCGACTTCCGTGGCGATGTCGTGCAGGAACGAGCCCACGCGCGCCATGTGCTCGTAGTCAATGTACTGCGGCTCATCCGTCACCATGTGGTAGTGCGGATGGTAGCCCAGGGAGAAGTAGGTGATGGGAATGCCGTGGCGCGCGTACATGAAGTGGTCGCTGCGGCAGTAGCGGTTGGCGGGATGGCCCGCGGCGTCCCAGCTGTAGTCGATCTGCATGGGGTTGGGGCGGCGCGCGTTCAGCGCGTCGATCAGGTCGCCCAGCTGCGTCGAAAGCCGGCGCGAGCCGATCATCTGCAGCGAGTACGGCCCGCCGTTGCCCACTTCCGACGCGCGGCCGTGGCCCACCATGTCCATGTTGAGCACGGTGACGATGCTGTCGCGCGGCACCGTGGGGTGGTCGCTGAACCACTGCGATCCCAGCAGGCCGCTTTCTTCCGCCGTGTGGGAGATGAAGAGGATGGAGCGGCGCGGGCGGGTGCCGCTGGCGGCCATGCGCTGCGCGATCTCCATCAGCGTCACCGTGCCCGATCCGTCGTCGTCCGCGCCGTTGTAGATGCTGTCGCGGCGGGCCGGGTGCAGCGCCGACATGGAGTCGCGGAGCGCGCGGATGCGGGTGGCCTGCGCGGCATTGGGGGTGCCGGGCTGGTCGTTGGCGCCCTGCGGCCGCATGACGGTGTTGTAGGCGATCAGCGAGTCATGGTCCACCGGGCGGTCGGCGTAGCCCTCGTGGTCGTTGTGCGCGCTGATCCCCACGTACTGCCCGCGCAGCGCCGGGTCGGAGCCGCGCAGGATGGCCACCACGTTGCGCGCCGGCGCGTCGGTGGGCCGGGGCGCGTAGTCGAAGCTGGCGTTCACCCGCGCGCGGCCGGCGGCGCCGGGCTGCAGCCCGTCCAGCGGCGCGCCCAGCATGCGCTCGGCGACGGCGCGCGTCACCAGCACGCCGCCGGGGCCGGTGGAGGGGATCTGCGACGGATCGGTCAGCCCGGCCTGCTGCGCCATGGGCAGGTTGCGGATTCCCTGCGGGCTCACGTCCAGCGAGGCGACCACCACGGCCGCGGCGCTCGGCAGCGAGGGCTGCGGGGCGAGCCAGATGCGGTAGTTGGGCTGCCCGCCCTGCACCGGCGGAAGCATGACCACCACCTTGCCGGCGGCCTGCCGGTCGGTGATCATCGCGCCGCCCAGCGTGCCGCCAAACACCACCTGGGCGTTCTGCGCGCGCAGCCGCGGCGCGTATCCGAAGCGGCCCTGCGTGTAGGGAAGCGGCACCCAGTCGGCGCCCACGCGCAGCGCGGCGCCGTCCACCGTCATGGCCGCGCCGTCGCCCAGCCGGGTGACGGCCAGCGGGATGGTCTGAAAGAAGGTGCCGTTCTGGCCCGCGGGCTCCAGCCCCATGCGCTGGAACTCGGCGGCGATGTAGTCCGTCCCCTTCTTGTTGCCGATGTGCCCCGCCTGGCGGCCCATCATGCTGTCGTCGGCCAGCACGTACAGGCGGCTCATCAGGTCGCCCGGGGTGATGTCGGCCACGGTGGGGCGCGCCGTGTACTTGAGCGGGAGCATGGCTTCCGCCGCCGCGGCGGGGCTGGCGGCGGGCGCGGGCGCCGACGCCGAGGGGTCCTGCATGGGTGCGGGCGCGCATGCCTGCGCGGCCGCGAGCGCGGCCAGGGCGGGAAGCCCGCGCGCGATGCTGCGATGAAAGTTCAAGGGGCGTGCTCCCTCGGGACGGTTTCCGGGATGATGGGGATCAGCGGCGAAGATACAGCCGCGTTCCCGCGCGGCAAGGCGCAGGCTCCCCGCGGGCCCCGGCATACCCGTCCGCCCCCGTCAAATGTTCCCATCAACACTCTTTTCCCGCGGCGCGGCGCGCGGTATGCTGCCACAGGTGCGGGTCTCGCCGTCCCCTCCCTCCGGAGTCTGTCTCATGCGATCGATTTTCGCGGTGCTCGCCCTTGGTGCCGCGCTCGCGGCCTGCGCGGGCAACCCGTCCAGCGATTCCCGGCCGGCCCGCCACGGCGGCGCGCGCCTGATCGCCGTGGAAGAGGTGGAGGCCAGCACCGCGTCCAGCGCGTACGATCTGATCCAGCAGCTGCGGCCGCGCTGGCTGTACGTAACCACGGGGCCCACCACGTTCGGCCAGGAGCCGGGCATCGTGGTCTACGTCAACGAGATGCGGATGGGCGGGCTCGCCAACCTGCGCGAGCTGGACACCAACTCCATCCATCACATCGCGTTCATGGATGCCAACGAGGCCACGGCGCGCTTCGGCCTCAACCACACCCACGGCGCCATCTCCGTCACGCTCAAGGTCGGCGCGCCGTACCGGTCCGGCGGCAACTAGCACGGCGCGACGTCCTTGCGGTCGGCAACATCCCGTCCGCGCCGCGATCCGCGTAGTCCCGATCGTGCCGCGGTCGGCGTCATCTGACCGCCTCGCGCGATCGGCTCATTCCGGCTGTCCCGCGATCCTGGTCGTCCGCGCCCTGTCGTAATCCGTCTCACCCCGTCCGCCGCATCGGTGGGTGCGGGCGGGCGATGATGCCCGGCGCCCGCGCTGACCACCTGATCGCGTCTTTTCAGCGGGACTCCGCCGCACACGTCAGGTCGCGGCACGATGCGGATGATCCGCCCGATTCGCGGACTGCCGCTCTGCGCAGACTTCTACCGACGCGATCAGGCAGGAGCATCCGTCTGCCATCACGCCACCTCCTGCGTCTCCACCTCCCGACCTTCCGCCACCGATCGACCTGCGCCCCCCACCAAGCCCGCCGCCGCAGTCCGCGAAGGCGGATTTCGTGCTTTTCCAGCGGTGAATTCATTCGCTCCTGGAAGGCGGCCGCGCGTAGCCCATCGAAACTACGACCAACCTTCCCCACAGTCCGCGCAGGCGGACTTCGCGCCGTTGTTGCCGCGACTTCAGTCGCCCCGGCCCCACCACCCAGCCCGCCCGCGCCCCGACCTCCCTCCCCGAAACAATGCGGATGGCCTCGGCACGAGCGCGGCCATCGGCACCGCCCGCCATCTCCGCTCAGTTTCTGCAGCGCAGGCATCGCCCCCAACGCAGCACTCCCCGCGGACGGCGATCCTCAGCCATCCGCGGGGAGTTTTCTGTGCCCGCCGCGCGCCGTAGTTCATCCAGCAGACGAACGTCGCTCAGCCCAGGAACGACGGTCGGCCGATGAACGGCGATCATCGATAAGATGATCGAGCGATGGAGGACGACCGAACGGGATGGATACCGATCCGCCGCCGTCCATCCTTATCCGCCAATCACCATCCCAGCACGCACGCGAACACCAGCGGCGCCACGATGGACGCGTCCGATTCGATCACGTAGCGCGGTGTATCCACCCCCAGCTTGCCCCACGTGATCTTTTCGTTCGGCACCGCGCCGGAGTACGAGCCGTACGACGTGGTGCTGTCGCTGATCTGGCAGAAGTAGCCCCACAGCGGCACTTCCGGCCGCTGCAGATCCTGGTGCAGCATGGGCACCACGCAGATGGGAAAATCGCCCGCGATCCCCCCGCCGATCTGAAAGAAGCCGATGGACGCGTCCGGCGCCGTCTCCTGATACCAGTCCGCCAGGCTGATCATGTACTCGATCCCCGTGCGCACCGTGTGCACGTTCTTTACGTCACCGCTGATGCAGTGGCCCGCGTACATGTTGCCCAGCGTGCTGTCCTCCCACCCGGGCACGAACATGGGGAGATCGGCTTCCGCCGCGGCCAGCAGCCACGAATCGCGCGGATCGATCTGGTACGACGACTCCAGCGCGCCGCTCCGCAGAATGCGGTACATGAACTCGTGCGGAAACAGGCGCTCGCCGCGCGCGTCCGCCGCCATCCACTCCTGCAGAACGACGGCTTCGATGCGCCGCATGGCCTCCATTTCCGGGATGCACGTGTCCGTCACCCGGTTCATGTGCCGCTCCAGCAGCGCCTGCTCGTCCGCCGCGCTCAGTTCGCGGTAGTTGGGGACCCGCTCGTAGTGGTCGTGCGCCACCAGGTTGAAGACGTCTTCCTCCAGGTTGGCGCCGGTGCAGGAGATGGCGTGCACCTTTCCCTGGCGGATCATTTCCGCCAGCGAAATGCCCAGCTCCGCCGTGCTCATGGCGCCGGCCAGCGTCACCAGCATGCGGCCGCCGTTATCCAGATGGCGCGTCCATCCCTGCGCCGCGTCCACGACGACGGCGGAGTTGAAGTGGCGAAAGTGGCGGTGGATGAAGCCGGAAACGGCGCCGGTGGCGGCGGGCGGGGCGGAATTCGAGAGGGTCATGCGCGTGCGCTCCACGTCCGATGGAATGCGCGCACGTGGCTCCCGGACGCAGAACGAGCCACGGCGGGCGCCCTACGGTGCACGCGGAACGCGCGACACCGCCATCGGGAACACCAGGTGGCTCGAAGCGCCAAGTTTATCCGCAAGGCTTGGCATCGTCAACGGCATGGGTGCTGGAGGACGATGATTCAGAGGCTCGTCGCCGGGCACTCGCTTCCGCCACCCGCGCCTGAAACGTCCCGGCGCTGGCGCCCTGTGATCGTCGCAAAGCGGCCACAGGAATGCCTTGAGCTGCGTTCGATTCGCAGTCAGATTGGATGAGGACCACTCATCTTTCCGGTAGCGGGCTGACGGCAGAACGCGCCCGGCCGCGGAAGCTAGGCACCGATGCGGCAAAGGCCGCCGAGGGCATCTGCACCTCAAGGAGAAACCTTCGATGACGCACAACGTCTCCGATCCGCCCGAGCCCCGGCCTGCCACCCTGGTCGGGCATCTGGCGACCCGCGTCCGCCGCATCGTTCACGCGCTGCCGCTGTGGCGCGCCGCGCCGTCCCTGCACGACGGCCGCCTCCGGCTCGCCGCGAGCCCCGGGTTCATCGCCTCGCTTACACCCGCGCAGAGGCAGGCACTGCGCGAGTACCGCGGCCCGGAAGTGCTGGGCGCGCCGCGCGCCTGAGAATCGGTCCGCTGCAGACAGGGGCCCCGCCGCACGCCGGCGGGGCCCCTTTCGTTTTCCGCGGGCGCACTCGTTGCGCTCCTCCGGCGCGGGCCGCATCTTGCCCGCCGCAGCAGCCTGACCAACCCCGTACGACCGCATGAACATGACGGATACGAGCAACCGGGCCTTCCGCACCGAACGCGACTCGCTCGGCGAAATGCAGGTTCCCGCCGAGGCGCTGTACGGCCCGCAGACGCAGCGCGCGGTGGAAAACTTTCCCATCAGCGGGATCCGCTTTCCGCGCCGCTTCATCCACGCGCTGGGCACCATCAAGAAGTCGTGCGCGCGCGCCAACAACCAGATGGGCTGGCTGGACCAGAACATCACGGACGCCATCGCCAGGGCGGCCGACGAGGTGATCGCCGGCGGGCTGGACCCCGAGTTCGTGCTCGACATCTTTCAGACGGGCAGCGGCACCTCGAGCAACATGAACACCAACGAGGTGATCGGCTCGCGCGCCACGGCCATCCTCGGCTCCAAGGTGCATCCCAACGACCACGTCAACATGGGGCAGAGCTCCAACGACGTGATCCCCACGGCCATGCACGTGTCCGCGCGCGTCGCCATCCACTCGGACCTGATCCCGGCGCTGGAGCGGCTGCGCGACGCCCTGCTGGCCAAGGCGGCCGAGTTCGACGACGTGATGAAGAGCGGCCGCACGCACCTGATGGACGCCACCCCGGTGCGCCTGGGCCAGGAGTTCGGTGGGTACGCGTCGCAGCTGGAGCACGGCATCCGCCGCCTGCGCAACGCGTCCGAAGAGCTGTCGGAACTGGCGCTGGGCGGCACCGCGGTGGGCACGGGCACCAATGCGCACCCGGACTTTCCGCCGCTGGCCATCCGCTACATCAGCGAAGACACCGGGCTGGTGTTTCGCGAGGCGGATAATCACTTCGAGGCGCAGGGGGCCAAGGACGCCTTTGTCAGCGCGTCGGGCGCGCTCAACACGCTGGCCGTGTCGCTGATGAAGATCGCCAACGACATCCGCTGGCTGGCGAGCGGGCCCACGTCGGGCCTGGCGGAAATATCGCTTCCCGCGGTGCAGCCCGGCTCGTCCATCATGCCCGGCAAGGTGAACCCGGTGATGAGCGAGGCCATGATGATGGTCTGTGCGCAGGTGCAGGGGAATCACACCACCGTCACCGTGGGCGGGCAGCACGGCAACTTTGAGCTGAACGTGATGATGCCGGTGATGGCCAACGCGTTCCTGCAGTCGGTGTCCATTCTGGCCAGCGCCTGCGACGCGTTCCGCACCCGCGCGGTGGACGGCATCAAGGCCAACCGCGACCGCTGCCGCGACCTTCTGGAAAAGAACCCCGCGATCGCCACGGCGCTCAACGCGTACATCGGCTACGACGAGGCGGCGGCCGTCGCCAAGGAGTCGGCCAAGAACTTCGAGTCGGTGCGCGACGTGGTAAAGCGCCGCGGCCTGCTGAGCGACGACCAGCTGGAAGAGGTGATGAACGTGCGCGGGATGACGGAGCCCGGCATCCCCGGCGGCGGTGCTCCCGGCGGCGGCGCGGGGTGATCGCCTTCTCCTGATCTGTATCGTCCGGCAGTTGAAAGCGGCCGGCGGATTCTCCAGTCCGCCGGCCGCTTCGTTTTGGTCGATGTGTCACAGCACTGCTGAGGCAGGATGGCGTTGCAGTTTATCCGAGAAAGTCATATTTTACGCCGTTTCGTGGATTGTAGTTCGGCGCCTCACGCCGGAGATGAATCACGCAGCCTGCCACGAAGCCTCCTTCAGCGGTCCCCACAGCCACACCCTTTGATCCATCGGATGAACATGCGACGACTTATCGTTCACGCCGCGGCATCGCTGCTCGCGGCCGGGATGCTGGCCACGCACGCCGCGGCGCAGCACGCCCCCACGTTGCGCGCCGTGAGCATTCCCCCGACCTGCCAGCCCGTGGCCGATCCGGTGCGGGTTCCGGTGCAGGGCGCCACTCTGCGCATGGCGCCCGCCACGTACCGCATCGGCAGCCGCACGTACGAAACGAACGTGTACAACGGGCAGTTCGTGGCCCCCACGCTGGTCATGAAGGCAGGCGACCAGTTTCGCCTGTCGGTGGTGAATGCCATGCGCGCCACCACCAGCCAGACGGATTCCATGGTCAACTGGACCAACTTTCACACGCACGGCCTGGTGGTCACGCCCAGCCCAGACAGCGGCGACAACGTGACGCACGTCCGCATTCCGAACGGCGGAACGCGGCGCCCGTACCACTTTCCGGTGCCGTCGTACCACACCGAGGGAATGTTCTGGTACCATCCGCATCCGCACGGCATTACCGGGCCGCAGGTGGCCGGCGGGCTGAGCGGGGCGCTGCTGGTGGGCTCCATCCTCAAGTACTTTCCGCAGTACCGCGGCGTGCGCGAGCGGACGCTGCTGGTGCGCGACATGTCCTTCAGCTTTGCCGACACCACGCGCTTCAACATCAACGGCAGCACCTGCGCCGCCTTTCCCATCGCGCCGGGCGAACAGCAGCTGTGGCACATCGGCAACTTCGGCGCGAACGAGTTCATCAACCTGAAGCTGCAGGGCCGGCGGTGGATTCTGCTGGCGCTTGATGGCAACCCGCTGGCGCAGGCCACGCCGGTGGATTCGCTGTACCTGCCGCCCGGCAGCCGCGCCGAGGTGATCGTGACCGGGCCGGCGGCCGGCGAGCGCGTTGGGCTGGTGACGGCGCGCGTCTTTCCCGACACGACCTCGTCCGTGGTTCCGCTGGGATACCTGATCGGCACGCCCTCGGCTTCGGCGCGCATGGTGGCCGAGGAGGCGCCCGCGGGGCTCGACAAGTCGGTCGTGGATACGCTGCGTTTCCTTACGCAGGCCACGGACGTGCAGCGCGAGACCTTTCGCTACTCGTTTCCGGACGGCGGCGGCGCGGCCATCAACGACACGCTGTACGAGCCCAATCACCTGCCCGTCTCCATGCCCTGGGGGCAGGTGCAGGAGTGGACGATCATCAACGAAACGCAGTTCCTGCACACGTTTCACATCCACCAGACCGACTTTGCGGTGCTGACGGTGAACGGGCGGCCGGCCAACGAGGGGCGCCTGCGCGACAACATCCCCATCGGCGTGCACCGCAACGCGCAGGGCCAGACGGTGGGCGACACGGTGGTGATCCGCTTTGTGTTCGAGCCGATCGCGGCGGGGCCGTTCGTGTTTCACTGCCACGTGCTGCAGCACGAGGATGAGGGGATGATGCACAACGTCTGCGTGTACGATCCTCGCGACCCCAATGGACGGCAGAAGTGCAACTCCATGTTCTCCAGCCAGCCCAGCCACGCCGGCCACTGAGCATCGGCGGATGAACGGCCGGAGAAGCCTCGCGGTGCACCGTGGAGCTTCTCCGGCCCGACAGCACGGAAACCGCGGCGTGGGCGATGAGGCCCGCGCGGAGCCGACGGATCGCGAGAAATGAATCCGCCGTGACACGGGGAACCTCGCCGGATTCTCGCATGGCAGTGAGACGTCATCCGCAGGACAAACGCGCAGCGGTGTCGGGTGGGGGATGAGTCCCGCGCTGCGCCGCCGAAATCGCGAGCGGATGATTCCCACCGTGGCGTGGGGAAGTTCGACGGGGATCATCGCATCAGCCGCGATGATCCCGGAAAGAGCACAGCGGTACGGGGTGGAAGATGAGGCCCGGGCGGCGCCGCAATCTCGAGAGCGAATGAATCCGCCGCTCAGACAGCGGTAAGCCCCGACACCGGCTGCTGGCGCATCCGGTTCGGGGCTTCAACTGCACGGGACCCGAGCGGGGACGGTGTCCAGTCTGCGCAGGCGGACTTCGTGTGTTTCCAGGCGCGGTTTCAACCGCCGGGCGGAAGCCTGCAGGTGCGCCGCGGACGTATCGACACGCCACACTGGGGTGTGCTCCCTCTCCCACATCTGTTCGTGGGAGAGGGTCGTCGTGCGCAGCACGCGGGGTGAGGGCCACCCAGTCGGCCGCTCGCATGGACCTGTCCCCTCGCGCTGAATCCCCCGTTTGTCCAGAGGTTCCCGGGCGAACGGCCGGTCATGGGCGCACCCGCCGCATGCGCCGATCCGCCGGTCATCGGCCGGGCCGCTTTCCCGCGCGGCGCCGGAAGGGCAGATTGAGAGAACGAGACCGTTCGATCGACCGCGCCCAATCCCATCGTCATGACCGCGTCCACCACCATGCTGCCCTGCGGCCACACTGTCCGCGACACCGCGCAGACGCACTACTGCACCTACCTGCACCTGCCGCAGCTGCTGTCGCTGCAGCCGGACGGGGAGGCGGCGCGGCACCCGGACGAGCACCTGTTCGTGGTGACGCACCAGAGCTTTGAACTCTGGTTCGCGCAGCTGCGCACGGACCTGCCGCGCGTCATCGCCGCGCTGGACGCCGATGACCTGGGGATGGCCACCTGGCTGATGGGGCGCTGCACCGCCGTCGTGCGCATGTTCACGCCCATGATGCGCGTGCTGGAAACCATGACGCTGGGCGGCTTCTACTCGTTCCGCCACCACCTGGTCCCCGCCAGCGGCGGCGAAAGCGGGCAGTGGCACGAGGTGGAAATCCTGTCGGGCGCGCGCGAGCCGGAGTTTCGCCGCTACCTGGAATCGGAAATCAACCCCGACCCGCGCCACGGCCCGCACTCGCGCCTGTGGACCCCCGCGCTGGCGGCGCTGTGGGATGCGCCCTCCGTGCGCACCGCGGCCGAGGCGGCCTTCGCGCGGCGCGGCGCGGACCCGGCGGACGCGTACGCCGCCAGCCACGGCACCGGCGAGCAGTGGGACCTGGTGCACCTGGCCGAGGCGCTGCTGGAGTACGACGAAGAGGTCCGCATGTGGCGCTTTGTCCACGCGCGCACCGCGGAGCGCACGTTGGGGCCGGATGTGCACGGCACCGCCAACAGCTCCGGCGTGCGCTTTCTGGAGCACATGGCCACGCACCGCGAATCGTTCTTTCCCTTTCTGTGGCGGGCCCGCGGCACGCTGTGGGACCGCATGCAGCCCGCGCAGGGCTGAGCCGTCTCCGCGTCCGCGGGTGACGAGCGTCGCCCAGCGCTCCGGAGCAGCGCGCGAATCGTGCAGATCCCGGCGGGTTCTCACCCTTCTCCCGGCGTTGCCTTTCTGCTACAATTGATGTCTCAGGATTGCATCATGTTGTAGCCGTTTCCCCGCTGGGGAAACGAACACCCATGTGGCTCGAAAGAATGGACCAGACGATTCGGGGCGGGCTGGTTTCGCTCGCCGGGATTTCCGTCGTGCGCGACGAGGCGGATGGTGATCACGGGCTGCTGGAGGCGGGCTACCGCACCGCCGATCGCGTGCTGCGCAACCTGCTGGTGGCGCACCTGGTCCTGATCTTTGCGCTGGTCCCCCTTCGCGGCACGCTGCGCGAAGCGATCCTGTGGGGCGGCGGCACGGTGGCCGTGGGCTGGTTCGTGGCGTGGCGCTGGGAGGGAAGCGTGGCCGCGCGGCTGACGCTGGCCGCGGCGCTGCAGACCATTTCCATGCTGATCATCCACCAGACCGGCGGGATGATCGAGATGCACTTTCACATCTTCGCCATCCTCGCCTTTACGCTGCTGTACCGCGACTGGCGCGTTCCGGTCGTGGGCGCCGCGGTGACGGCGGTCTACCACGCGGTGTTCCACATGATGCAGATGTCCGGTTCCGGCATCCGCATCTTTCAGGACCACCAGGGATGGGGGATCGTGGCCGTCCACGCCGGCTGGGTGGTGTTCGAGGTGGCGGTGCTGGTGTACATCGCGCGCATCCTGGAGCAGGAGACGCGCGCGGCCGAGCGGCTGGTGACGCTGGCGGGGCGGCTGGGCCAGGGCGACCTCACGGCGCGTGCGGAGCACGGCGGCGGCGCGGTGGGCGACGCGGTGGCGGCGGTGAACAACGGCACGCAGCGGCTGTCCGACGCGGTGCAGGGCGTGCGCAACCGCGCGCACGAGGTGTCGGAGGTGGCGCAGACCTTCAACGCCGCGGCGGACCACGTGACGTCGGCGGCGGAAGACGTGGCGCGCTCGCTGAGCGAAGTGGCGGCCAGCTCTCAGGAGCAGGCGCTGAACACGCAGCGCATGGCCAGCACGCTGGGTGAAATGGCGCGCTCCATCGGCAGCGTGGCGCGCCGGTCGGAGGCCGTGTCCGCCGCCTCGCAGCGCGCCTCCACGGTGGCGCGCGACGGTTCGCGGGTCATCGAGGGCGCGGTGGGCGGGCTGGACCGCATCCGCAGCACGGTGGTGAACGCCGCGGAGCAGATCGGCGAGCTGGGCGCGCGGTCCGAGCAGATCAGCCGCATCACCCGTTCGATTACGGACATCGCTGAGCAGACCAACCTGCTGGCGCTGAACGCGGCCATCGAAGCGGCCCGCGCGGGCGAGCACGGGCGCGGCTTCGCGGTGGTGGCGGATGAGGTGCGCAAGCTGGCCACGCGCTCCGGCACCTCCGCCGCCGAAGCGGCCGACATCATCCGCGAAGTGCAGCAGCTGACCACGCGCGCGGTGGAGACGATGGAGCGCGGCACGGCCGAGGTGAAGCAGGGCGCGGCGCTGGCCAACGACGCGGGCGCGGCGCTGCGCGAGATCGTTTCGGTGGTGGACCAGACGGTGCGGGACGTGGGTGCGATTTCGCAGGAGGCCGACGGCATGGCCCGGGCGAGCCGCGCGGCGCTCACCAGCGTGGGCGTGGACCCGGCCGAGGTGGAAGCCGGCTCGGAAGACGCCATGGACGCGCTGGTCACCCTGTCCAGGCTGAACGCCGCCGCCGCGGAAAACGCCGCCGCCGCCGTGGAAGAGATCAACGCCTCCATGCAGGAGATGAGCGCCTCCGCGGAGGAACTGTCGCAGATCGCCACGGAGCTGCAGGCGGACGTGGGCCGGTTCCGCACGCAGGACGGCGGGGACGCGGAGATGGAAGAGCCCGCGCCGCCGCTGGCCGCCGTCGCGGGAGGGCCCGCCGCCTGGGCCGCCTGATCACGGACGTCGCGGAGGGATGACGGGCGGGGCACGGCTATTCGCCGTGCCCCGCTCGCGTTTTCGGCGGCGAACCTCCGGGATGCGCGCCGGGTATCCGAAGCCGTCATCCACGTCTCCAGCCGCTTCCTCGTCATGCGCCGGATCGCCCGCCTGCTCACGCTCCTTGCCCTTCCGCTTGCCGCCGCCGGGTGCACCATGCACCTGAACGCGGTGGAGGGCCCCGCGTCCATCGCCATCCCCACCTCGTACCCGTGGGAAAGCACTATCTACGCGGTGCGGACGGAAAGCGGCGTGCTGCTGGTGGACCTGGGATGGACCGGCGCCGCGCGGCCGCTGCGGCGCGGGCTGGCACGCATCGGCGCCCGGCCGGAGGACGTGACGGACGTGTTCGTCACGCACAGCCACCGCGACCACATCGGGGCGTGGCGCGCGGTGCAGCAGGCGCGCTTTCACGTGGGGGCGAGCGAGCGGGCCATGCTGGAAAGCCTGAAGGAGCACGCAGACCTGCCGTCGCGTGCGGGCGACCTTGTGCTCGGCAATCCCGCGCCGTGGCCGGGCGAGGTGAACGTCCATTCCTTTTCCGCCGACACCGTGATGGTCATCGGTGGCGATACAGTGCGGGCGTTCCTGAATCCCGGGCACACGGCGGGGAGCGCGTCGTACCTGATCCGCGGCGTGCTGTACGTGGGGGATGCCGTGTACCGGTCGTACGTTACCGGCTATCGTCCCGCGTCGCACATCTTTACCGCCGATCACGCGCAGAGCCGCGCCAGCCTGGTGTCGCTCTTCGACCGGGTGCGGCCGTACTCGCCGGCCTGGGTGTGCACCGCGCACGGCAAGTGCGCGCGCCCCGACGAGCGCTTCATCCGCAAAGTCCTCGGCGACGCCTTTCCCGACACGGCTCCCGCGCCGAACTGACCGCCGCCGCCCCT
Organism: Longimicrobium terrae; assembly: GCF_014202995.1. Taxonomy (NCBI): domain Bacteria; kingdom Pseudomonadati; phylum Gemmatimonadota; class Longimicrobiia; order Longimicrobiales; family Longimicrobiaceae; genus Longimicrobium; species Longimicrobium terrae. The sequence goes on along the minus strand of NZ_JACHIA010000034.1, from coordinate 3,826 downwards.
CACCTGCCGCCACCGTCCGCACGGAGGGACGCTCCGCCCCTTTCCCGCGCCGAACCCGGCCGCCCCGCGCCGGCCGACGCGCCGTGCTCCGTCGAAGCGAACCGAAGCCTGCCCCACAGTCCGCCTGCGCGGACTGCGGCGGACACCTCGGTGTGATCGACGGAGTGCATCGCGGCCGCCGCCCGGGAGCGAATGAATTGATAGCGTAGCGTTATGTTGACAACGGGGTGAAAAAAGAGCATGAGGCACCGAACCCCATCACGCGAGAAGGGAGGCGCCTCATGCTCACGCTGGAAACCAGTATCCAGCTGTCGTGGAACGTAACCGTGTCTGCCACCGGGATCAACGACCTAGCGAACGGGCTGCCCCGCATCGGCCGGGAGCTCGCCCTGGGGGCTGCGGCCAGGATCGTGGAGCAGGCTCAGGAGGAGCACCTGGAGCGGGTCTTCGCGGGTGAGGCGGAGATCGTCTGCCACCGGTGCGGTGTGGTACATGTGGGTCCGGACGCCAGACTCGGGGCCCGTGGCTGTCGCCGGCGGAAGCTGCGCATCAGTTCCGGCGTGCTGTGCTTCGCGCTGCGGCAGGTCACGTGTCGCGAGTGCGGCAGAACGTGGAGTCCGTACGCGGAACTGCTCGGCATCAGGCCACGCCAGCGCATCGCCGAGGAACTGGAGCGCAAGCTGGTCGAGGCCGTCACGAACCAGTCGTACGGGAAGACCTGCTCGCTGGCGAAGACGTGGCTGGGCAGCAGCGTCTCGCCACGCACGCTGCACCGCTGCGTACAGGCGCGCGGCGAGAAGGTCGTCTTCACCCCGGCCCCTGGCTGCAAGGTGGCGATGGCGGATGGGACCAAGGTGCCCGCGGGGAAGAGCCGGTATGGCACCGACGTGCGGATTGCATTCCAGATCCTGGGCCGCTGCACGGAGAACGGGCGCCCCCGTGTCCGCAAGCGGATCGCGGGCTGGTCCATCGGGCCGGTCGGCTGGTCGGAGGCGCTGCCTGCCGGGATCGCGTCCGACGTGATCGTGACGGACCGGGAGGCCGGGATCCCGGAAGTCCTTGCCCGCCAGCATCCGGGCGTGCGCCACCAGCTCTGCGAGTGGCACATGGGACACACGTCGAAGCACCTGATGGCGCTGGACCACGTACCCGTCGCGGAGCGCAAGGAGCGGGTGCAGGAACTCAACGCCATCCTGTGGAGCCTGGACCCGCCGGCGGTGAAGCAGCTGCGCTTCGAGGCATTCTGGCAGGCGTTGCCGCACCGCCGCGCAAAGGCGATGCTGCGGGATTCAGGGAGCCGCATCCTGTACGACGAACCCTCTGCCGCGCGGACCACGAGCCTGGCCGAGCGGGAGATGCGGGAGGTAAACCGCAGGACCGACGTCGGTGTGCTGTGGAGCACGAAGGGCGTGAACAACATGCTCAAGCTGCGGCACGCCCTGCGGCTCAATCCGGATGACTTCGATCGCGTCTGGCTCCCTGTCCAGCCGATCACTTTCCACCCGGTGCCTCATGCCTGATGTCAACAAAAGGCCTTGCTATCGATTCATTCGCTCAGGGATAGGCTGGATAGGCGGCCGCGCCCCGACTTGCCGATGCGAACGGCACTGTCCCCTACAGTCCGCGCAGGCGGACTTCGCGCCGTTGTTGCCGCGACTTCAGTCGCCCCCGCGTGAGTTGGAGGCAAGAAAACTCAGGTGACGGCAGCGGGGATGGATGACGAGAAAAAAGCCCGGCCTCCGCTCTGTGCGGAAGCCGGGCTTCTGTCATCGATCCATCCATCAATGCCGACGCGGATCAGCTTGCCAATCCGCCCTTGAGCACGCGGAGGGCAGCCGCCTCCAGCACGTCCACGCCCACGGGCATGCAGCTTTCGCACAGGTCGAAGTGCGCGGAATGGTGCGGGTGAATCATCCCGCGCTCCTCGTTGCGCCCGCCCACAAAGAAGTAGCACCCCGGCACCTGCTCCAGCACGTCGCCAAAGTCCTCCGCCGCCATCGTGCGCACGTCCGGATCGGTGCGCACGCGCTCCGCGCCCACGATGCGCTCCGCCTCCACCCGCACGATTTCCGCCAGCCGGCGGTCGTTGACGGTGGGCGTGGCCTCCTTGCGGTACTGGAAGTCGTAGGTGGCGCCCAGGGCAGCGCACACGCCGGCGATCACCCCTTCCACGCGCCCGGGAAGCTCGTCCAGCAGCGTGGGATCGAACGCGCGGAGGGTGCCCACCAGTTCCGCGGTGGCGGCGATCACGTTGTGCGCCGTGCCGGCGTGAAACGATCCCACGGTCACCACGGCGGGTTCCAGCGGCGACACCGTTCGCGACACCACCGTCTGCAGCGCCACCACGCACTGGCTGGCGATCATCAGCGCGTCGACCGTCTCGTGCGGAATGGCGCCGTGGCCGCCGCGGCCGTGGATGGTGACGTGGAACTCGCCCGCCCCCGCCATCTGCGGCCCCTGCACCACGCCCACGATGCCGCTGGGCAGTCCCAGCCACACGTGCAGCCCCAGCGCCGCGTCCACCCCGTCCAGCACGCCCGCGTCGATCATCCCCACGGCGCCGCCCAGCCCCTCTTCCGCGGGCTGAAACATGTACTTCACCGTACCGCCCCACTCGCCGCGCGACCGCGCCAGCCGCTCGGCCACGGCCAGCCCGATGGCCACGTGCGCGTCGTGCCCGCAGGCGTGCATGACGCCTTCGGTGCCGCTGGGGAAGTCGTGCGTGGTCTGCTCGTGAATGGGGAGCGCGTCCATGTCGGCGCGCAGCAGCAGCGTGGGGCCGGTGCCGGCGCCGCCGTGCAGCGTGCCCACCACGCCGGTGCCCGCGAGCCCGGTCTGCACCTTGTACCCCGCCGCGCGCAGGCGCTCGGCGGCGATGCCGGCGGTGCGGTGCTCCTGAAATCCCAGCTCGGGGTGGCGGTGCAGGTCGCGCCGGGTGCGGACCAGCAGTTCGGTTTCGTCGGCGACGGTCATCAGCGCTCTGCGTCGGATTGGGCGTTCGGAACCCGGCGGCGCCGTGCTGCCGGTGGGCGGAAAGGATAGCCACAACGCGGCATCCCGGGCAAATCGCCACCCCGCTTTTCCGCCCGGGTGAACCGAATGGGCGCGGTGTGGTACTACATACGTCAATCCGGGCCTGCCACGCTTCTTGCACGGGCGGAGGCGACCGGAGAAGTACCCCGTATACGACAGGCCCGACATCATGAGTTCCCCGACTGTGCTCCTCGTGGAAGACAACGAGGACAATCGTACTATCTATACGACCATCCTTCGCCATGTGGGCATCGACGTCATCGAGGCCGCCAACGGCGAGGACGGCATTCGTCTCGCGCGTGAGCGGAGGCCCGCGGTGATCCTGATGGACGTCGCCATGCCGGGGATCGACGGCTGGGAGGCCACGCGCCGCCTGAAGGCCGACATGGAAACCGCGCACATTCCCGTGATCGCGCTCACCGCGCACGCCATGGCCGAGGACCGCCAGCGCGCCGCGGAGGCCGGGTGCGAGGGGTACCTGGCCAAGCCCATCGAGCCGCGCCGCGTGGTTGAGGAAGTGCGCAAGATGCTGGACCGGCTCGCCGCGGCCGCCGCGCAGTAGCCGCGCGCCGTACCGTCCGGAAGCCCCGCCGATCATTGATCGGCGGGGCTTTTCTGTTCCGGTGCGGGTGGTTCGGTGCGGGTTGCGGAGCCCGGGGCGGCCCCCACCCGGGCCGGCACCACCGGCCCACCCTCCCCCAAAAAAGACTGGGGGAGGGTCACTAGTGTCCGGCTAAACTTCAGCTGAAGGTGCCGCAAGCTGATTCCACACAGTGGGTTGCAGCGACAATCT
>NZ_JACHIA010000033.1 GCF_014202995.1 Longimicrobium terrae | reverse complement strand
CACACCCCACTCCTCGGCAAGTAGGTCAGCTCTCATGCAGAGCAGAATATCCCGCCCCTACCCCGCCGACAAGATAAAGTTAACGCGTATGCCCCTCTCCCCCCGGCCCCCTCTCCCGCAAGCGGGAGAGGGGGAGACCTCAGCGCGAGCGCCGCACTGTAGTTCGACGCTGCTGCTCCCGCGCGGTTGAAGCCCCGAACCGGACGCGCCAGCGGCCGGTGTCGGGGGTTCCCGCTGTTTGAGCGGCGGATTCATTCGCTCCCGGCAGCCGCGGCACCGCCGATCTCCGCCTCCGGCGCCGAAACCTCCGCCGTTAACAACCCTCCCCCAGTCCGTTGTGGGGGAGGGTGGGCCGGTGGTGCCGGCCCGGGTGGGGGCCGCCGTGAGGTGCGCCTACCGCTCCGAACCCGCCGCGCGCGCCCGCAGAAACCCTTCGATCGCGCGGAAGTGCGCGCGGGCGATGCGCTCGTGGACGGCGGGGTCGCGCAGCGCGGCTTCCTGCTGCGGCACCATCAGAAACATGGTTTCCGTCAGCACCGACGGCATCCACGTCGGCCGCACGAGCGCCAGGTCCGAGCGCGCGACCCCCAGCTCGCGCAGCCCAAGCTCGCCCACGATCTCCGCTTCCATCCGCCGCGCCAGCTCCAGCGACGGCGCCTGGTTGTAGAACGCCGCCGTCCCGTTGTTCTCAAACGGGTTCACGCCGTCGGGAAAGGCGTTGTTGTGGATGGAGATCAGCAGATCCGCATCCTGCGCGGCGGCCTGCATCGGCCGCGCGCCCAGCTCCACCGGCCGCTCATCCGGCCGCGTCTCGATGACCTCCGCGCCCGCCGCGCGCACCATTGCCGCCAGCCGCCGGGTGATGGCCAGGTTCGCCTCCGCCTCCGTCAGCCCCGTCGGCCCGATGGCCCCGCCCGGCGGATGCCCCGCGTCCAGCGCGATCCGCAGCCCGCGCATCGGCGCCGCCGCGTCGATCAGCGGCGGGCGGCGCACCCGAACGACCAGCGCGCCGGACGCGTCCCAGAACGAGCGCCATCCCCACACCGGCGCATTCAGTTCCAGCCGCACCACGTACTGGTCATCCGCCTCCTGCCGCCACTCCGCGCGGCGCACCAGCGGGTCCGCGGCGCCGTACTGCAGCCAGTTCGTCCTCGTCTCCGCGCCGTAGACGCGCACTTCCAGCGCACGCTCTTCGGCGCGCACCTCGAACGGAAGCCGGTCCGACGTCACGATGCGCAGCTCCGTCCATTCCGCAGCCGGATCCAGCCGCACCGTTCCCACCGTTCCCGTCACCGGCGGCGCGCCCACGGGCTCCAGCCGCACGTCCGCCGCCGACACCCACACGGACTGGTCGCGCGACAGGCGCACGCGGTACGCGCCCTCGCGCTCGCCATCGATCGTGAACCGCGTTCCGTTGGGAAAGAACCACTCGTACGGCGTTCCCGATCCCGGAATCGCCGTCCCGATCACCGTCGCCTCCACACGACCGGTTGCCGCCACGCCCTTCCTCGTCTCCCCCGCCCGCAGCACGCCGGCGGAAAGGGACAACGGCTGCTGGGTCGTCCGCCCGTCGCGCGTGAACTCGATGACGGCGGCGCGCGCGTTCGGCTCCGCGGTGACGAGCGTGGGCGCGCGCACCGCGGTGTCGCGCGACGTGATTGCCTGCGTGAGCGCGAACGATCCCGCGTACTCCGTCACCTGCCGCGGCGCCACGGCGCGGTCCTGCATGAAGCCCTCGGCGCGCTCCACGGACCGCTGCTCCACCAGAGGAACCGTGCGCCCGTCCGGCAGCAGCAGCCGGGCGACGGCGCCCGGCGCGCCGCGGAAGCGCACGGTGATCCGCTCGCCCTCCACCCCCGTCAGCGCCCCCGCGGGGGTAACGGAGGCCGCGACGATCCCCGTCTCTCCCGCACCGGTGGCGCCACCGGGAACACGCACGCGGCGCTGCAGTTCGGTGCGCTCGCCGCCCTTTGCCGCCGCCAGCCGGTACAGCCCGTCAGAAGGTACGGGGAGAAAGGCCAGAAAGGCGCCGTTGGGCGCGACCTCCACCGGGGCGCCGTTGATGGTGAGCGTGGCGCCGCCGGTGCCCACGTTGCCGAAGATGAAGTTGCTGTCGGCGACGGAAACGGCGTAGCCCTCACCCGGATACATCAGTTGGATGCGGAGCGGGCCGGTGCGCGGCGGAATGGCGGGAAGGTCGTTGCGGATGGCGCGCGGCGTCCAGGTGCGCCCGTCTGCCGCGGCAGTGTCAGGGGCGGCGCGGGGGCCGGCGGCGGGCCGGGGCTCCGCCGTGGTGCGCGGGCCCGCGGTACAGCCGGCGGACGCCGCGAGAAGAACTCCGGATACCAGCGACGTTCGCCACATCCCGTACGCGCTCCAGGTTGGGGGTTTCCGCCGGGCGGCGGCGTGCGGGGGCGTTGCAAGAACAGGGCTGGCCGTAAAAGACGAACCCCGCCGCGGAACCGCAACCGGCGGGGTGCCACGCGCTTCGGGTGGGTGGATGATCGGAGTTCGGCGCGGGCGACGAAGGTCGGTGCGCGTCCGCGGGCTGTGGCCCTCACCCCGCGTGCTGCGCACGACGACCCTCTCCCACGAACGGATGTGGGAGAGGGAGCACACCCCAGGATCGTGTGGAGGAGAGTCGGTGCGGGGTGGCGGGTTCCGCCCGCCGGTTGAAACCGCGCCTCGAGAAACACGAAGTCCGCCTCGGCGGACTGTGCCTGATACATCCTCCGCATCCCGAGCTGCCGTTGAAGCCCCGAACGGCGCCTGTGGGCGACGGGTCGGGGGTTCCCGCTGTTGGAGCGGCGGATTCATTCGCTCCAGATACTCGCGGCTGCACCCAACCCCGCCGCTTGCAACGGGTTCCACTGCCCGCGAACAACCCTCCCCCAGTCCGTTTTGGGGGAGGGTGGGCCGGTGGTGCCGGCCCGGGTGGGGGCCGCCCGTGAAGCACGCCCGGCACACCGCCGCCTGATCGCACCTCTCCATCGGCCGGTCGCTACACGAAGCCGACCGGCCGCGTAGTGCGCGGGCCGGCCGGAAGTCGTTCATCGACAGGGACGTGCGTGGATCAGGGAAGCGCGGCTTCCGGATCGTCCGTCACCTCGCCCGAGTGATCCGCGGCGCCCCGCGGGTTTTCACGCGTGAGCGGGGCCACGATGGGCAGCAGCAGCAGCGCCGGAATCCCCGCCGCGATGGTAATCAGAAAGAAGCGCGGCCACCCCGCCGCCTGCGCCACATCGCCCGCGTATCCGCCCAGAAAGTCGCGCCCGAACGCCATCAGGCTGCTGAGCAGCGCGTACTGCGTCGCCGAGAACTTGCGGCTGGCAAGCGACATCAGAAACGCCACGAACCCCGCTGTCACTAGGCCGCCGCTGAAGTTCTCCACCAGGATGGCGCCCGTGAGCAGCTTGAGGCTCCTGGGGCTCACGGCGAGCAGGTAGTACGCCAGGTTGCTCCCCATCTGGATGAAGGCCAGCACCCACAGCGAGCGGTTGATGCCCAGCTTGGCCACGAACACCCCTCCCACCACCACGCCCACGATGGTCGCCGCCAGCCCCAGCGCCTGCGTGATGGCGCCCACCTCCACCAGCGTGTATCCCGACGCCAGCAGAAACGGATTCGCCATGTTCTGCACCAGCCGGTCTGACAGCGAGTACAGCACCGTGAACAGCAGAATCACGATCGCCATCGCCGGCCCGGCGCGGCGAAAGAACTCCATGAACGGGTTGATGACGGCGCTGGCGAGCGTGGCGGGCGGCCCTTCGCGCAGCACCGGCTCCGGCGCCAGCAGCGTGCCCAGCACGCCCACCAACATGAAGGCGCCCATGATGACGTACACGGTGGCCCACGGCAGCGTGTCGGCCAGCACCAGCGCCAGACCGCCGGTAAGGATCATGGCAATGCGGTAGCCCATCACCTTGAGCGAGGCGCCCGCGCCCATCTCCCGCTCCTCCAGCACGTCTACGCCGTACGCGTCCACTACCACGTCCTGCGTGGCGCTGAAAAAGGCGATCAGCACCGTGTTGACGAACATCAGCGTCAGCGCCTGCTTCGGATCATGCAGCGCCATGCTGGCGATGAGGATGCCCAGCAGCACCTGCGTGATCATCAGCCAGCCGCGGCGGCGGCCCAGAAAGGGCGGCACGTAGCGGTCCAGCAGCGGCGCCCACAGGAACTTGAGCGAGTACGGCAGCGCCAGCCAGCTCACCTTGCCCACGGTGGACAGGTCGACACCCTCCACCGTCATCCAGGCCTGCAGCGTCTTGCTGGTAAGGAACAGCGGCATCCCGGACGAAAAGCCCAGGAGCAGCAGCGCCGCCATCTTTCGCTGGCCGAAAACGTCAAAGATGGAAGGCGCGCGGCGAGGGTCGGTCACGGTTCGTCCCGGCGGCAGGTTGAGGGAGTACAAAAGTACGAGAGTACGAAAGTGCGTTAGTGGGCGATCATGAGCACTTTATCCGGCCTGACTCCGGCGATTAGAGCCGCGCCGTAACGGCCGCGAGTCCATCTTCGCGGACTGCGATTTCACCGATCTCTCACAACGCGGCCGGTCCAACCATCCGACGCGCGCCGGGACCGCCGCTACGATGCGGTTGAAGCCCCGAACGGGGCGCGAATAGCGCCGTGTCGGGGGTTCCCGCTGTTTGAGCGGCGGATTCATTCGCTCAATGGAATCCGCTCACGCGCCGATCTCCGCGTTCCGCGCGGATCCATCCGCCGCCCCAACCCTCCCCATCTTTTTGAGGAGAGTGGGCCGGTGGTGACGGCCCGAGTGGGGGGCCGCCCTGGAGCCCGCCCGGTCTACCTGTCCAGCCCGCCCCCCAGCCCCACCATCCCCTGCGCCGTTCCGGTCAGCCGCGCCACCGCGGCCTCCTGCATGATCCCCTCGCCGCCCCAGCACGCCAGCAGGTGCCGCGCGTCCGGCAGTTCGCCGGCAAGGCGCGGGTGGCTGAACAGGACGACGGTCGCGTCGGGATGCGCGGCCAGCAGTTCCCGCACCCGCTCGCGCGCGGCGGCGCTGATGCCGGGGCGGCCCTTCCACGCGCGGATGTCGGAGTAGACGGCGATCAGCGGCGTTCCGTCATCCCCCAGCTCCACGCCGGCCGCCCGCAGCGCGGCGGGAAAGGCGACGCGGGGATACGGCGGCCACGGTCCCCCCAGGTCATCCTCCACCTCTTCCAGCCGCACGCGGCCGGCGGGGATAGACGGCTGGCCGCGGCACACGCGCAGCGAACGCACCGCGATGTCCAGCGCCCAGCGCCGGTCCGCGTCGCCGCCCACCGACGCGCCCTCGACGACGCCGGCCACACGCTCGGCGGCCTCGGCGGTGCGGCGCAGCGCGTCTTCCACCCGGGCGCGGGGGAGGCGCCCATCCTCCATCGCCGCCAGCACTTCGGCGATCACGGCGTCCGCGTCCTGCGGATACAGAAGGACGTCGCAGCCGGCGGCCAGGGCGCGCACGGAAGCCTCCGCCTCGCTCCCGCCCTCCGTCAATCCTTCCATGATGATGGCGTCCGTCACCACCAGGCCGCGGAACGCCATCTCCTCGCGCAGCAGCGTCTGCAGGATGCGCGGCGACAGCGTGGCCGGGCGGCCCTCCGGATCCAGCTCGGGATAGGCGACGTGCGCCGTCATCATCGAATCCACGTTTGCCGCCACGGACGCGCGGAACGGAGCCAGGTCGTCCTCCAGCTGCGCGCGGGACACGCGGACGGTCGGCTTTTCCACGTGCGAGTCGCCGCGCGTGCGCCCATGCCCGGGAAAGTGCTTGGCGCACGAGAGCGCGCCGCCGCGGGCGCATCCACGCACCCATGCCGCCACGTGCCGCGCGACGGCTTCCGGCTCGTCGCCGAACGCGCGCACGCCGATGATGGGGTTTTCCGGCTCCAGGTCCACGTCCGCCACGGGCGCATACACCCAGTTCACGCCCAGGGCGCGCGCCTCGCGGGCCGTCAGCTCGCCCGCGTGCTCGGTGATGGACTCGTCATCCAGCCAGCCGATGGCGGCGGCGGGAGGGAGCGGAGTGCCGCCGCGGAACTGCTGCCCCGCGCCGCGCTCCAGGTCGCTGGCAATCAGCAGCGGATGGCGCGAGCGGCGGTGCAGTTCCGCCGTCAGTTCGCGCACCGCGTCCGCCGGACCGCCAAAGAGGATGAAGCCGCCGATCCCCACGTCCAGCCCGTGCTCGATCGAGGCGCGAAAGCCTTCCCACCCGGTTTCATCGCTCCAGCGCACCACCGTCAGCAGCAGCCGCGCAACGTTCAGCCCATCGCTCTGCATCATCTCGTCGATTTTCAGGTTTCCCATCCGCCATCGCTCCGCGCCTTGGCCGAAAACGAAGGCCGGAGCGCGGACCCTCTCCCGCGCCCCGGCCGTGCCGACGCAACCCCCGGTCCAGCCTCGCCCGGACGGGCGGCGGGCCTCTGCCATCCACCCCCGTTCAGGGGCGCCCCGCGTCCTGATCCATCGTCCCCGGGAGGGAGAACGGGGTGATCCCCGGCCCGCGCAGCATGAAGCCGTCGCGCGCCTCGCCCACCACCATCCACCGCACCGGCGACGCCCCGCCCCGCACCTCCGTGCGCGCCGTGGCCATCAGCCGGCCGATCACCCGCGGCTCCTCGCCGCTGAAGGAGGAGCGCAGCACCTCGTATTCGATGCGCACGCGCCCCTCGCCCTCCACCGTGCGCGCGCCCAGCACCTCGCGCACGAAGACGAACTCCTCGGTGAATGGCACCACGCGCGGCGCCACCCCGCGCCCCATCGCCCGCGTGGTCCCCGTCCGCAGGTCGCGCATGTGGATTTCGCGGTCCGCCTCGTAGACGACCACGGAACGCGTGGGATCGAAGAAGCCGGGAACGATCCCCGCGACGACCTCCACCTGCTGGCCCAGCGGCACCAGCTGCGCGCGGGGCATCTCCACCCAGAGCGCGCCGGCCTGAAGCCGCGCCACGGAATCGGCCCAAGTGGCGTGAAACACGATGCGCGGCCCGTCCACGGGGCCTGTGGTGCGCAGGTCGCCGCGCTCGTCCATGGCCAGCGACGCGCCCCGCGCCTCCAGCAGGGTCAGCAGCTGCTGGGCGATGGTGCGCACCTGCGCGTTTTCTTCCCGCGGCAGAATGGCTCGCACCAGCGGCGCGTCCTCCACGTCCAGCCGCTGCAGGACGACCAGGCGCACCACGGCGGCCGGATCGCCCGCGGCGGCGCGCAGCGCGTTGCGTGCTCCGGACGAGTCGGGAAGAAAGTTCTGCAGCCCGCGCGCGGCGGCGGCGCGAACCGCGTCCGACGCGCTCGCGGCCAACTGGCGGCGCAGGATGTCCATGGACCCCGGCGCGCGGCGGTCCGCCAGGAGGACGATGGCGTTCGCGCGCACCGCCTCGTCCGCGCCCACGTCCTCGATCAGGCCGATGAGTACCGCGTCCAGCTCCGGCCCCAGCACCTCCAGCCGCGCGCGGTCCCGGTAGTACGCCGGCGACGGCTCGGACACGTCCAGCAGCCGCACCACGTCGTTTACCAGCGGCCGCGGACCGTACGCCGGCGCGCCCCCGGCCCCGGCCCCGGCGCACGCGCCCAACGCCGCCGTCCCGGCCGCCGCAAAGGCGGCCCGGACGGCGCGAAGCAGCGGGCGGGTGGGACGGGTCAGCGGCATGGTGTCCGTGATGCGGATCAGGCGCCGGGCGTGTACGAGCCCAGCACGCGCGGGCCGGCGGCGCCGGTGGCGGCGGGGACGTTGGCGGGAATGCGGTTCAGGTGCGCCCACGCCAGCACGGCGAAGGCCACCGCTTCCTTGGCGTCTCCATCAACGCCCAGGGCCGCCCCGTCCGTGACAGGCAGCGGCGCCAGCAGCTCGCGGATCCGCCCCGCGAGGGTGGGATTGCGCGCGCCGCCGCCGGTGAGCACCACCTCGTCGATTCCCCGCGGGATGATCCACCGCGCGTACGCGTCCGCCACCGTGCGCGCGGTCAGCTCCGTCAGCGTGGCGATCAGGTCCATCCAGTCCTTGTCGCCTTCCGGATGGATGACTTCCACCAGCCGCTCCACGAACGGCCGGCCGAACACCTCGCGCCCCGTGCTCTTGGGCGGCTCCGCGGCGAAGTACGGATGGCGCAGCAGCTCGGCCAGCAGGGTTTCGTCGACCGTCCCCCGCGCGGCGAGGCGGCCGTCCCGGTCAAAGCGGTGCCGTCCGTCCGTGGCGATCTCCACCGCGGCGTCGATCAGCGAGTTGGCCGGCCCGGTGTCGAAGGCGAAGACCGGCTCCGTGCTTCCCTTTGCCGGCACGCGCGTCACGTTGCCGATGCCGCCCAGGTTCTGCAGCGCCCGCGCGCGGTCCGGCAGCGCGAACAGCAGCTGGTCCACCCAGGGCACCAGCGGCGCGCCCTGTCCTCCCGCCGCCACGTCGCGCGTGCGGAAGTCGTGGATGACGGGCCGCCCCGTCCGCTCCGCGATCGTGGACGCGTCGCCCAGCTGGAGCGTGGCGCCGCGCCGTCCTTCCGCCGCGGGACGGTGCCACACCGTCTGCCCGTGCGAGCCGACCGCGTCCACGCTCTCGATCGGCACGCCGGACTCCGCGCAGACGCGCAGGACCGCGTCCGCCATCCACTCGCCCAGATCCGCGTGCAGCCCGCACAGCGCCTCCGCCGTCCCCGCGACGATGGCGTCGTGGCTGGCCGTGCGCTGCGCGTCGCTGAACGGGATGGAGAGAAAGCCCGCCGTCCGCACGGCGACGTCATCCACCGTGGTGCCGTCGATGTCCACGATCGCCGCGTCGATGCCGTCCAGCGAGGTGCCGGACATCAACCCCACGACCCGCAGTGTCACGGGGTCCCCGTCATCGACCGGATCGCCTTGAGCCAGGCGCCGTCCGCCGCCGCAGTGGACTGGAGGAGCTGATAGGAGGTCGCGCCGTCGAACGGCCCGCCGCGCACCCGCCACTCCCACACGTTCAGCCCGCGCCGCTGCACCATGGCGAACGTCCGCGACCGGAGCCGCACGAAGTCGTCGGCCAGCACCGCCGGGTCCGCGCCGATGCCGTCGATGTCCGCCGTCTCGGGGCTGGGCTCGCCCGCGGCCAGCGCCTCGAACTGCAGGTGCAGAATGCGTTCGCCCAGGACGGCGGTCTGCAGCACGGGGGCGAGGCCGGGGTGCCCGGGCGCCACGTCGTCGATGGCCACGCGCAGCGCGCGCGGGGCGATCTCCACGCGGAGGAGAATGTCTTCCCACTCCACCTCGCTGGGCGGACGCTCGGGAAAGGTCCGGGGATCGAACATGATGCTCACTTCGCTTCTCCCTTCAGCACGTCGCCGATGCGGCCGCCGGTGCGCGCCAGTTGGGCGGCGGCGGTGTCGCGGTCCGCGCCGGTCCAGTGCATCACCATTCCCAGCTTTACGCTGCCGCCCGCCTCGTCCAGCAGCGCGCGGGCCTCGTCGCGTTCCAGGTCCAGCGTTTCCATCAGAATCCGTTCGCTGCGGTCCTGCAGCTTCAGGTTGGTGGCGCGCAGGTCCACCATCAGGTTGCCGTACACCTTGCCCAGGCGGATCATGGCGCCGGTGGTGATGGTGTTGAGGACGAGCTTGGTGGCCGTCCCCGCCTTCATCCGCGTGCTCCCCGTGACCACTTCCGGGCCCACCAGCGCGGCGATGACGACGTCGTACACGGCCGTCATCCACTCCTCCGGATGCGTGCAGAGCAGGAAGCCCGTCTTGGCCCCGCGCTGCTTGGCGCGGGTGAGGGCGCCGTGCACGTACGGGGTGCTCCCGCTGGCGGCGATGCCGAAGACGAAGTCGTCGCGGCCGATCTCCGCGCGGTCCATTTCCGCGGCGCCGTCCTCGCGGCTGTCCTCGGCGCCTTCCACGGCGTTCAGCAGCGCCGTGTACCCGCCGGCAATGATCCCCTGGATCATGGCGGGATCGGTGCCGTAAGTGGGGGGCATTTCCGACGCGTCCAGCACGCCCAGGCGGCCGCTGGTGCCGGCGCCCACGTAGAACAGGCGGCCACCGCGGCGGAACGTGTCCTCGGCCATGCTGATGGCGCGGGCCAGCGCGTCCAGCTGGCCGCCGACCGCGGGGGCGACCTTCTGGTCCTCGTCGTTGATGATGCGGGCGATTTCCAGCGCGGAAAGCTGGTCGATTTCCGCGGTGGCGGGGTTGCGCTGCTCGGTGAGCCGGGGGTCCTGCGGCGGCCTGGGAGTCATGCGTGCGCGAAACTCAGGAAAGTGCCAGAAACGGGCGCGGAGCCAAGCTGCGCCGGGGCCGCGGAGCCACGCAAGAGTGCGTCCGCCCCGCCCGGGCGCTTGCCGGGGAACTCCGCTTCCGTACTTTGGGACCGCAACGTACCGCGCCGCCACTCCCGCGACCAGCCCCCATGCGAGCCATGATCCCTTCGCGCGCCCTGCTTCCGCTGCTGGCCCTGCTGGCGCTTCCCCGCTGCGGGCCCGCCGGCCCCGCCCGCGCCGAAGCGTCCGCGCAGGACACCATCACCTTTGCCTCGGGGTGGGACTTTCCCCGCGGCTCCATCGCCCCCGTGCTGGCCGCGCGCGGCATGGTGGTGAGCACCGACCGCGTGGCCAGCGAGGTGGGCGCGGAGATCCTGCGCCGCAACGGCAACGCGGTGGACGCGGCCATCGCCACCCACTTCGCGCTCGCCGTGGTCAATCCCGAGGCCGGCAACATCGGCGGCGGCGGCTTTCTGGTCGTGCGGATGAAGGACGGCACCACGGCCTCGCTGGACTTCCGCGAGACCGCGCCGATGGCCGCCTCCGCCGACATGTTCCTGGATTCGCTCGGCAACGTCAGCGACAGCCTCTCCCTCATCGGCCACCAGGCGGCGGGCGTTCCCGGCTCCGTCGCGGGAATGTGGGAGGCGCACCGGCGCTTCGGCACGCTGCCCTGGGCGTCGCTGCTGGAGCCGGCCATCAACCTGGCGGAGGGGCTGGTCATCCACGAGCGGCTCGCCTACTCGCTGCGGATGATGGAAGACCGCCTGCGCCTCTTTCCCGCCACCACCGCGATCTTTCTGCCCAGCGGAACGGCGCCGCGGGTGGGCGACCGGCTGGTGCAGGCGGACCTGGCCGGCACGCTGCGGCGCATCGCGGCGGAGGGCGCGGACGGCTTCTACAAGGGACGCACGGCGCAGCTGGTGGATGAGGAGATGCGGCGCGGCGGCGGCATCATGACGGCGGAGGACCTGGGGCGATACCGCGCGGTGTGGCGCGATCCAATCCGCTTCGGCTACCGTGGCCACGAAGTCATCAGCATGCCGCCGCCCAGCTCGGGCGGGGTGACCATGGCGGAACTGCTGAACATCCTGGAAGGCTACGACCTGCGGCGCATGGGCTACCTGTCCGCGGAGCACGCGCACCTCTTTGCCGAGGCGACGCGGCGGGCGTACGCGGACCGCAACAGCTACCTGGGCGATCCGGACTTCGTGCAGATGCCGCTGGCGCGGATGGCGTCGGACGCGTACGCGGCGGAGCGGCGCCGCACCATCGACCGCAACCGCGCCACGCCATCGTCGGCGATCACCCCCGGCCTGGGCGCCGCGGACGAGGGCGAGCACACCACGCACTACTCCATCGTGGACGCGAACGGCAACGCGGTGGCGGTGACCACCACGCTCAACTCGCTGTACGGCAACCTGGTGACGGTGGCGGGCGCCGGCTTCCTGCTCAACAACGAGATGGACGACTTCACCAGCAAGCCGGGCATCCCCAACCAGTTCGGCCTCGTCCAGGGCCGCGCGAACGCCATCGCGCCGGGCAAGAGGATGCTTTCCGCCATGACGCCCACGATCGTACTGGACCCGACGGGGCGCGTGCTGCTGGTGACGGGGACGCCGGGCGGATCCACCATCATCACCTCCGTGGCGCAGGTGGTGAGCAACGTGGTGGATTTCCGGATGGACGTGGCCACGGCGACGCTGGCTCCGCGGCTGCACCACCAGCACCTGCCGGACACGCTGCGCTACGAGCGCGGCGGATTGACGGCGGCCACGGCGGCGCGGCTCCGCGCGATGGGGCACGCGGTGGCGGAGCGGCAGGGCTTTCAGGGGGATGAGAACTCCATCGTGATCCTGCCCAGCGGCTACCAGGCGGGTGCGTCGGACCCGCGGCGGGGCGGCGCCGCGGTGGGCGTGGGCGAGGTGCGGCGCGTGGTGCAGTAGGCGCGAAAAGAGGAGGTGAAGGACGGGGGAAAGCGTAGATCGGGCCAGCTCCCGGACCCGTTTCCCGCCACCTCTTCCGGACGGAGCGGACGGGGTGTAGGATTGAGGTGATTGCTGCGAGATGTCGTGCGGCCGCGGGCTGTGGCCCTCACCCCGCGTGCTGCGCACGACGACCCTCTCCCACGAACGGATGTGGGAGAGGGAGCACACCCCAGTCCGAGGTCGTACGCATGCGTCAGCGCAGGGACAGCGCCCCGCGGGTTCGCGCGCAGGCCAGGGTTCTGCGCCAGTCCGCCACCCCCGCGGAGCAGCGGCTCTGGCGGCTGCTCCGAAGCCGCGCGGTCAACGGGCTCAAGTTTCGCCGCCAGCACCCGCTGCACGGGTTCGTGCTGGACTTCTACTGCGCCGAAGCGCGCCTCTGCGTGGAACTGGATGGCGGCATCCATGCAGAACAGCAGGACCGCGACGAGCTGCGCTCGGCCATGCTGCACGCGCACGGAATCCGCGTCATCCGCTTCCCGAACGAGCAGGTCTTCAATGACCTGCCCGGCGTGCTGAACCAGATCGCGCACACCGCCACCGCCACCGCCCCCGCCGCCATGCCCACGCCGTGAACCCCGCTGCCGACACGACACTGGTGTGTGCTCCCTCTCCCACATCTGTTCGTGGGAGAGGGTCGTCGTGCGCAGCACGCGGGGTGAGGGCCCACAGCCGGCCGCCACCCCACAGTCCGCTGAACGCTCTAAGGGAGAATGAGGACGGTGACTTTCGCGTTGATGGATGAAATCGAAGAAGCGCTCCACGAAGTCATCGCCCATGCGCGCGGCGAGATCGACCTGCCGCCGGAATTGATCCACTTCTCCGGCGAGCCTGACCCTCGGGAAGTGCGCGCGCGGGCGAACATGACGCAGGAGGAGTTCGCGGCGGCGCTCAACATCAGCGTGGGCAGGCTGCGCGCGTGGGAGCAGGGGCGGCGCGATCCCGACCACCCGGCCATGCGCCTGCTGGAAGCCGCGGCCATGAACCCGGACGTCCTGCGTGAGGCGGCGGCCTAGTGCCCCTTTCCGGCGATCCAGTCCAGCAGTCAGAAACGTCGAAGCGGGGCGCCGTGTCGCGGGTGGTGCTGGCGGCCGTCTTCATCGTAGCGGGCGTGCTGCACTTCGTGATCACGGACCAGTACGTCGGCGTCATGCCGCCGTGGCTGCCGTGGCACCGCGGCTTGGTGCTGGTGAGCGGCGTGGCGGAAATCGCGGGTGGCGCGGGGCTCCTGGTGCCGCGCCTGCGACGCGCGGCGGGCATTGGCCTCATTCTGCTGCTGGTGGCCGTGGCGCCCGCCAACTGGCAGATGTACCTGAACGCGCGCGCCGCCGGCGCATCCGCCACCGCGCAGACGCTCTTTCTGTTGAGAATGCCTCTGCAACTCGTTTTGATCTGGTGCGTAGGGTGGGCGGCAGGCCTCCGCCGCCGCTGACCATCCATCACCGCGCGCGGGGCTCCGGGCGAAACCCATCACAAGGCGCCAGCGATGAACCGGCCTACCGCGCAGCAGCACGAGGACTACATCCTCCGCATGATCCGCCAGTTGGCGGGCTTCGTGGCGGCACTGATCGGCCACGGCACGAGCGTGGAGCAGGCGACGCTGAACGCCATCTCCGACGCGGAGCAGGCGCTGGTCGGGCCCATGGCGGACATCCTGCCCATGATGGCCGCGGAAACCGCCGCGCAGATGCTGGGCGAACCGATGCGCATCGCCGCGTATGCCCGCCTGCTGCACGAACGCGCCGCGCTCGCCGGGCCGGATGCGGACGCGCTGGCCGCCCGGGCGGCCCACCTGGCTGCCATCGCGCGCACCCTCGCCCCCGGGAACGATCCCGGCATGGAGGAACTGCTCGGCGGCTGGGCGTGATGTCCCGCCCTTCGCCGCCCGGCCGGAACGACGAATGCGGTTCGTGGCGGCATCCAGCCGGTGCTGACATCTCACTCATCCCACTGCCATGATCCGAGCGTCCCAGCGTGACCAGATCCTGCGCCTGATGCGCGACCTGACGCAGGCCCTGCAGGCCGCGCGCACGGAAAACCCGCTGGATGCCCTTCGCGACGCGGAACGCGCGCTGCTCGGGCCGATGGCGGACATCGTTCCCCGCATGGATGCGGACACGGCCGCGCAGATGCTGGGCGAGCCGCTGCGCATTGCCGCGTTCGCCCGCCTGCTGCACGAACGCGCCGCGCTCGGCGGCCCGGGAGCGAAAGCGCTGGCCGCCCGCGCGGTGCACATGGCCGCCGCCGCGCGCGCCCGCCTGCCCGCGGACGACCCCGGCGTGGAGGACTTCATCGGCGGCTGGGGCTGACACACCGGGGGAGAGTGACGCGGAGGACGGATTCGTCGTCTACCGCACCGGTCCGCCCGCCCGCCGTTGCTGGCCGGCGCGCGGTTCCGCATCTTTGTACCTCGTCATCCCACCCGTCCCAACCGCTCTACGCTCCATGCAACCCTGTCGCGACTGCGGAAAGCCCACCGCGGCCTCCGCCCGCTCCTGCCCGTCCTGCGGGATTCTGAACCCGGTGCTCCAGTGGGTGGCCCTCCCCGACGGCTCGCACGACAGCCACCGCGAGACCGTACGCCCCGGCGGCGCCGCGAACGCGTTCGCGATCTTTGACAACAATGCCGCGGCCGCGCCGTACGTTCCGCCCGTGACGCGCAGCGCGGACGTCGTGCTGAACGAGGAAGGGCTGGAGGCCATCAACACCACGGCCAAGCGCTTCTACATCGTGGCCGCGCTGACCGGCATTCTGGGCTTCCTGGTCCGGGCGGAGGTGCCGTTCTGGTATGTGGATGGAATTCTGCTGGCCGGCCTGGCCGCGGGGCTGCAGCACCTGCACAGCCGCGTGGCCGCCGGCCTGCTGACGGCGTACGCCGGGTACACCGTGCTGCACGAGGTGATGGCGTTCTCCAGCGGCAACTTCAACATGATGCGCATGATCATCTGGTGCGCGATCACGGTGATGTCGTACAAGGCGCTCATGGCGACGATCGCGTTCCAGAAGCAGCAGCCCGGCTCGGCGCTGGCCTGATCGGCATCCATCGAGCAGAAAGAACCGCCCGGCGGCACGTGATCGTGCCGCCGGGCGGTTTCTCTTTGCCCTCGTTTTCCGCCAGCCGTGAGATGGTCAGACAGGGTGGCGGCCGTCTCCGTTCTGCGACGGAAAGGTTCGCTCGTCGTCGGGCTGTGAGGGCCCCTCCCCCGGCCCCTCCTCGTGCAAACTGCCGCACGGAGAGGGGAGAACTACACAGGAACCGCGGCTTCCGTGCAGGTAAAGCGTCACGTCTGGTTGTGAGGCTTTCCGCAGTTGGTACGCGAATTCATCCGCTCGCGCCGTAGCCGTCCATCCACCAGATCACGCCAGCGGTGGGCGGATGATCAGCCGGGGCGGCGAAGGGACATGCGCACCTTCTGCTCGGTGAGGGTGATGACCAGCGTGTCGCCCTCGCGCACCGGATCCAGCTGCGCGGCATCGATGAACTCGCAGATGGGCTCGCCGCCCACGGCGCTCTCGCTGCGATAGCCGGCCGCGTGCGCCACGCTTTCCGCCGCGCGCTTGCCGGCGTTGCTGCGCAGATACACGCCGCGGTCGTTCATCAGCCAGAGCCCGGCGGGGGCGCCGGTGCCGGGGTGGTCCACCTCGCCGTCCCACTCCGCGGGATCGCCGCCGAGGTCCACGCCGGCCGCGATCAGCCGCTGCGCCTCCGTCATCACCCGCTCCTTGGCGCCGCGCGACTCCTCCACCAGCGCGCGCACCTCCGCCCCCTCGAACTCGAACTTCCCTTCCATCTACCCCTCCCGTCCTGACAGAAAAGAATCAGCGGAACAGCGTCTCGGAATCGCGGCGCACGGCGGCGCAGTCGGCGGCGGCGGTGCGCACCATCACGAACCCGCTGGCCGCCGGGTCCGCCTGCATGGGCAGCGTGCGGCGGAACAGCCGGTTGTCCGCGCCCAGCGTACGCTGCTCCATCGCGCGGATTTCCATCGTCCCCTCGATGCGGTCGTCCGAGGTCTGCCGCCCGTGCAGCACCAGGTGCGAGCGCTGCGCGATGAACAGCCGCACGCGCCCAAAGAGCGGAAAGTGGCCGATGACCGTCGCTCCCGGACGTCCGTCTCCGTCGTTGTCCACCACGCCGCGCGCCGCGGCGTTCAGGGGAAGTTCGCCGCCGGTAAGGGCGGGATCGTAGCCGATGGCCTCCACGCCCAGGTCCGCCGTGAAGGCCGCGCGCTCGCCCGCGCCCTGCACCACGCCGGTGTACTCGCGCGGAGGCAGGCCGCGCACGAATGCCGCGGGCACGGTCATCCGCATGCGCGGGCTCTCGATGCGCACGTCACACACCGTCTGCCGCTGCACCCAGCGCGAGCCGTCGCGCCGCATGTCCACCAGCAGCAGGGTGCGCGTGACGCTGCGCTCGCTCCCCACCACCGGCACGCGCGTCACCGTGCCGATGCGCATCTCCATCGCGTAGCGGCCCGCCCACGTGGCGCCGGGGTCCGCCGGAACCGCCGCGCCCAGAAGCAGCGGCAGCGCGGCCAGAATCCCCATCCGCAGAACACGTCCCGGCGCGCCGGGCATTCGATCCGTCATCAACGATTTACTTCCTCCGACTTCGATCAGCCCCGTCCGCGGTCCGCCAGGAGTGCGGCGGCCGCGGCGTGGCCGGAAAGTACGCACAGCGGCACGCCGCCACCCGGATGGGCGCTCCCAGACGCAAGGTACAGCCCGCGCACGCCGGGCACACGGTTGGCCGGGCGCCGGAACGCGGCCAGCGCCGAGTTGCTCGCGGCGCCGTAGATGGCCCCGCGGCTCCCCGCGAACTGCGCGGCGAGGGCCGTCGGCGTGCGCTCCCACACCAGGTCGTCGCCCTCCGCGCGAAGGCCCGCCGCGTCCAGCCGGCGCAGCACGGTCGCACGCAGTGTATCCCACGTGGCGGCAGATGATCCCCCGGGCGGCTCCGCGGGCGCGTTCGCCATCACAAAGACGGGCTCCTCCTCCGTCCATCCCGCGCGCCCGTGACACGCCTCCTGCGCGCAGAGATAGACCGTTGGGTCGATGGGAGGACGCCCGCGGTCGAACATGTCGGCGAACTCCTCCAGGTACTCGCGCGGGAAAAGGACGGTATGCGCCACGCGCGCGTCAACCCCGCTCCGCCGCCGCGCGCGCAGAATGCCGGTCCATCCGGAGGTGGAAGGCGGCACCGCGCCCCGCCGGGGCCGCGACGGTGGCGGAAGAAGATCGCCCAGCACGTGCGCCGCATCCGCGTTGCCGACCACCGCGTCCGCCGACCACTCGCGCCCGTCCGCCGTGCGCGCGCCGCGAACCCGCCCGTCGCGGACGATCAATCCGTCCACGCGCGCGCCGCATTCCATCCGCACGCCCAGCCGCTCCGCCGCGCGTACCAGCGCGCGGACGATCTCGTACATCCCGCCCTCCACACCGAATCCGCCAAGGGAAAGCTCCACGTGGGCGATGCAGTGCAGCGTCGCGGGCGCGCGCCGCACGTCCGACCCGTTGTACGTCGCGTACCGCGCCAGCAGCCAGCGCAGGTGCGGATCGCGGACGCGCGCGCGGATGGCGCCCCACATGGTGTGCAGCGGATCGATACGGGGCAGGAGCGCGAGCGATCCCAATCCGCCACGGACGAGCGATCCGACAGACGGCGCGTGACCGTGGACAAAGTGCGGAGCCGCCGCGTCCCAGATGCGCCCCGCATAGGCCAGAAACGCCGCAAACTCGTCCGCCGCCACCCGGCCCAGCGTCTGCTCCACGGACTGCAGCGTGCGTTCGGGCCGCGAATGGACGTCCAGCGCCACACCGTCGGGATACAGATAACGGAAGCCCGGCTCCGGCTCGGGCAGCGTCAGTTCGTCCGCCAGCGACGATCCGGCGAGGCGAAGCGTGCGGTCGAGGGTGTCGGGAAGGGTGAGCACGCTGGGCCCCGTATCCACCTCCACGCCATCGATGACGGCGATCCCCATCTTGCCGCCGGGACGCGGCCCGGCCTCCAGAATCTGGACAGACAACCCACGCGCGGCGAGCGCGATCGCGGCGGACAGGCCGCCCATGCCGGAGCCGACGACCAGGACGTCAGTCATGCGCCGCCTCCCTTCCGCCCAGCAGCCGCGCGCCCCAGCCGCCCTCCGGTGAGGCCGTGCGCCCCGCAATCAGGGGGATGAACCCCGGCTCACCCCGGTCCACCGCTCCATCGATGCGCGCCAGCCCGTCGATGATCTCCGCCTCCAGCGCGTCCAGATCCAGCCCGGAAGCCGACACCGGCGCGCCGAGACGGGCGTAGGCCGCGGGGCCGGGCTGGTCGCCCCAGGCGTACTGGATGGAGATGGGGACGACGGTGGAGGACGGTACCCATCGCGCCAGCAGCCGGATGCCGGGCTCGAAGCCGAGCGGGCGCAGGTGCGCGGGGCGGTGGCGGCCCTGCGGAAAAACCCAGAGCGCGCGGCCGGGGCGGTCCAGCCGGTCCGCCCCGGCGCGCAGGCCGGCGCGGGCACGTGCGCCACCGCTCCGGTCGAGCGGCAACGCGCCGAGGCGGGCAAAGAACGGCAGCCGCCGCACGCTTTCCGCATCCATCAGCGCGTAGCCTTCCGTGTTCAGCGCCTCGTCCAGCGCAATGACAAGAAACGAATCCCACCACCCCACGTGGTTGGCGGCCAGGATGACGGGCCCGCGCCGCGCCGCCTCGCGCGCCGCATCCAATCCCGCCACGTACAGCCCGTCCAGCCCCCGCGCGATGCGCCGGCGCACGTAGCGCCGCGCCAGCGCGAGGAACCACGCGGAGCGGAGGGAGGCGGGGGCTGGGTTGGGAGCGGGAGAAGGCAAGATGACGGAAGTGCGTGAGTGCGTGAGTGCGTGAGTGCGTGAGTGCGAAAAGCCAAGGAAAGTGCTGGGTGCCGTGTGTCGGGCGGGGATTGGCGCATGCCGAGGCAGCCCTCACCCCCCAGCCCCCTCTCCCGCAAGCGGGCGAGGGGGAGCCGTTCGGCGCGGACGGACGGTGCGGCGCGTGTCCGCGGCTTCCGCGCCGGGGTGCTCGCAGTCGCGGCAACAACGGCGCGAAGTCCGCCTGCGCGGACTGCGGCCGCCGTCCCCCGCCGTGCCGTCTGCCGGGTCGGTTGAAGCCCCGATCACGGGCGCGACAGCGGCCGTGAGTCGGGGCTTACCGCTGTTGGAGCGGCGGATTCATTCGCTCTCGACAGCCGGGGCAGCGCCAATCCTCGCCTGCCCCACCGGCCCGTCAGCCGCCAAAAACCCTCCCCCAGTCTTTTTTGGGGGAGGGTGGGCCGGTGGTGCCGGCCCGGGTGGGGGCCGCCCGCGAACTCCGCCCGGCATGAGGCACTTTCCGCCGCGTGCGATTCCATTCGGCCTCCGCGCCCGAGCCACTCTTCCGCCGCTACTCCGCCGCGCTTCCACTTCCCGCCACGCGCGCCGCCCGCGCCCCGTACGTCCGCCCGCGCCACCGGATCTCCCCGCGCCCGCTCCACCGCGCCGAGTTGATGGCGATCCCGATCAGCCCCAGCACGGCGAACGGATGCAGCAGCACGCTCTCCCACGGCTGGCGGAAACGGATCGCGAGCAGCAGCCGCAGCATCACGTTCGCCGCCACGCCCAGCGCGCCGGTCAGCACGAGGTGTACGCCGCGGTGATCCACGTGCGGAACCGCGCGGGCCACCATCACCAATCCAGCCACCATCGCGACGTACGGCAGCAGAAACATGGCGGCGTGCACCAGCGCGAATCCCACCAGTCCAACCGGACGCCCGCCTACGCCCTCGTACAGGTTCTTACTGAACCCGCGCACCACCTCGCCGCCGTCGCGGTACATGCGGCACCGCGCCATCCGGTGCCCGTCCGCGAACACCACGCGCCCGCCGCTTTCCTTCACCCGCCGGCAGAAGGCCATGTCGTCCACCACCTCCGCGCGCACGGCGGACCATCCGCCCGCGGCGGCGTACGCGGCGCGACGGACGGCCAGAAGCTGTCCGTTGGCGACAAGGAAGCGCGGATCGCGCGAGCGCCACACCAGCGGCAGCGGCAGCCACGCCAGGTACGTCAGGTGCAGCAGGGGGATGATCAGCCGTTCCGCGAACGTCCCCGTCACCTGCCGCGTTCCCGCCGTCACCACGTCCGCGCGCATCCGGTCGAACAGCGAACCCATGCGCGCCAGGCACTCCGGTTCCGCCACCGTGTCCGCGTCCATGTAGACGAGCACGTCGCCGGTCGCCGCGTTCGCCAGGTGATGGCAGGCGTGCGGCTTTCCCACCCATCCCGCCGGGAGCGGGCCGCCGCTCATCAACCGCACGCGCCCGTCCTCTTCCGCCAACCGCGCGACGATCGCCGCGGTCCCGTCCGTCGAGCCGTCGTCGTAGACGATCACCTCGTCCGGCGCGTTGGCCAGGGCGCCGCGCACGCACGCCTCAATGCGCTCCGCCTCATCCCGCGCGGGGATCAGAACGGAAACGCGCCCCGGCATCCGCCCGTCCCGCCGCCCGCGCGGCCACGCCACCACGTTGAAAGCCGCCATCGCCAGAACAATCCACGGCAGGATGGCGATGATCCACATCCACAGCGGTACGCCCGGTGGCGGATCGTGGATGACCATGTCCATCAGCCCATCCCCAGCCACTGGCGCACGAGCCGCGCGGGACGTCCGGCGCGCGGGCCGGTGAACAGCGGCAGCCAAGGCGAGTTGGGTCCGGCCGGATGATGGACGCGCATCCGCACGAACGGCCGGTGCCGCGCCAGATCGACCCGGTCCGGGTGCACCAGTTCGCTCCACCCCGTCACCGTCTCCCCGTCAACGGACCCTTCCGAAAGCAGCCGCAGATAGAACGGACCCGCGTCGCTCACCACGGTGTGGCGCACGGTCAGCCACTCGCGCCCCTCGTGGCGCAGAACGATGTGCTCCGGCCGCCGCAGCCCGCCGAACGTCATCCGCTCGCGCCCCAGTTCCACCTCCAGCGGCACCCGCTCCGTCCGCCCGTCCGCGCCGATGATGACGCCGGTGGCGATCATTTCCCTTTCCGCCTCGCGCGGCCAGAGAAGGTAGTAGATGCGCTCGTGCCCGGCGAAGGGAAGGCGCCCCCACATCCACCGCTCAATCCCCAGGTCGTGCAGCGGCACGCGGCCGCCATTGCGGTCGTGGTACCCCCGCCCGCGGATCAGCCCCAGCGGCTTTCCGCCGACGGACAGGTCCACCTCCGCCTCGCACGGCCCGGTCAGCGGCGTCCACAGGTGCTCGGAAGCCGCCACGGACGCGTCATCTCCCCGCCGCGCGGTACCGGCCAGGTGAAAGGTGCCCGTCAGCCGGTCCGTCGTCCCCGGAAGGCTGCAGTCGATGGCGGCATCCAGCGTGCAGCGTCCCGCGTCCACACGGCGCCGGAACGTGCAGCCGCCGATGCGCTGGATGTCGGAAAGCGATTGCTCGTCCACCGGGGCGGGCGCATGCTCCTGCAGCAGGTAAAAGGCGGGAACGCCGCGCCGGTACACGACCAGGTTCACGCTGGGCCGGCCGATGGGGAGTTGCGCCCTGCCCCGCCGCGCGGCGTTCGCGTAGCCGGGCAGAAAGGGCAGTCCGTACGACCAGATGAGCACGGCGCCGTCGCCCCGGGGCGTTACGACGTCCGCGTACCACCACAGAAAACCGCCCGGCGCGCGCAGCAGCCCGGGGTCCACCGCCTGCGCCGCGCCCGCGATCTCGATCACCCCTGCCTCCGTTTGACGACCTTGCTCTCCTGTTCGCGCGGCATATATACTGCCTGTATAATCTTTGTGCAAAGACAAACCCGGCCGCCGATGCACCGCGCACGCCCATGAGGATGCTGGATGCGCTGGTTCTGGGAAAGGGCCCGGCCGCGCTCGCCGCCGCCGCCGCCCTCGCCGGACGCGGCCTGCACGTCGGCATCTCCGGGCCGGCGGGCCCCGTGCACTGGCCCGCGCGCTACGCGGCGTGGACGGACGAACTGCCGGAGGATCTGCGGACGCTGGTGCACGCCCGCTGGCCTAAAGCGGTAGTCGTCGGCAGCGAGCGGCACGTCATCGACCGCGAATACGCGCTGCTGGACAACGCGGCGCTGGCGGACGTGCTGCGCGGCCGGTGCGAGGCGCGCGAGGTGGAGTGGATCGCCGGCACGGTCGCGGACGCGGCGCACGACGCGCACGGCAGCCGTGTCCGCTTCCGGGAGGGTGGAGGCGCGGCGGCCCGCGTCATCGTGGACGCGACCGGATGGGACGCGGCGCTGGTGCGGCGCGAGCGGCGGCCGGAAGCGGCGTTCCAGACGGCCGTGGGATGGACAGTGGAGGCGGACGGCGTTCCCCTGCGCGCGGACGAGACGCTGCTGATGGACTGGGGGCGCGAATGGCGCGACGCGGACCCCGCGCCCACCTTTCTGTACGCCTTCGGCCTCCCCGGCCGCCGCTGGTTTCTGGAAGAAACGGCGCTCGTCCGCAGGCCCGCTGTGAGTGATGACACGCTGGAGCGCCGCCTTCGCCGCCGGCTGGACGAGATGGGGCTGCGCATCCACCGCGTGGTGCATCACGAGCGGGTGTGGATTCCCATGGGCGGCGCGCTTCCCGTGCCGCAGCGCGTGATCGGCTTTGGCGCGGCGGGCGGAATGATCCACCCCGCCACCGGCTACTCCGTCGCCCGCTCGCTCCGCGCCGCGCCGGTGCTGGCGGAATCCGTGTCGGCATCACTCGGCGCGGGGCACGCGCCGGACCAGGTGGCGGCGGATGCGTGGGAGGCGCTGTGGCCCGCGGACGCACGGTTGCGGTCAGCGCTGTACCGCTACGGGATGGAGATGCTGCGGGAGATGGACGGCGGAGAGACGCGCGCCTTTTTCGACGCGTTCTTTCAGCTTCCCCGCGCGGAATGGACCGGCTACCTGAGCGACCGCCTGTCCAGCGCGCGGATGATGGCGATGATGGCGCGCCTGTACGCCGCCGCGCCGCCGCCGGTCCGCTCCAGACTCGGCGCGGGAATGATCGCCGGCCCCGGACGCGCGCTGGCCGGCGCCCTGCTCGGACGGCTCGGTGTCCGGCGCGGTGGATGACGGGAAGTAGCTGATCGCTTCCGTCTCGCTGTTCGGCACAGGACGGATCAAGATCGCGCGGCGGATGACGGCGAAGGATCGACCGATGCCCATCACCCGCGATGACAGCCGGCGTCGAAACGCGCGACGGTGAGGGCGGCATCGGCTTGCGGCCGGTTGAGCCGAGCACGCGGACGGACCGGGAGGCTCGTGGTCGCGAACTTCCGGCGGATTGCTTTTCACGTGGATGATCACAGGACCCGCATGACCCCCTCCGCCCAGGCGGCCACCGAAACCCACGCGCCCCGCTCGCGGCCGCTCCCCAGCTGGGTGCGGCGCCCGGAGCCCGCGCTCGCCGCGCCTCCCGTCGCGGACGCGGGCCTCCGCTCCGATGCGGGGCTGGCGGAGGTGGAGGCGATGATGGCGCAGCTTGCCGGCGACGGTGACCTCGCGGCCACCATGGCCCACGAGCACCTGTCCACTGGCGGCAAGCGGCTGCGCGCCCGGCTGGCCCTGTCGGCGATGGAAGTCCTGGGCGTTCCCCGCGCGGCGGGAATTGGATGGGCGGCCGCGTGCGAACTGCTGCACAACGCCACCCTCATCCACGACGACCTGCAGGACGGCGACCGCACCCGCCGCGGCCACGACACCACCTGGGTGCGCCACGGCGCCGCGCAGGCCGTCAACGCCGGCGACCTTCTCCTCATGCTCCCCTATCTCGCCATCGACCGCGTCGCCGCCACGCCGGACCAGCGGCTGGCGATGGTGATGGCGCTGGCGCAGCACGCCACCGCCACCGTCCGCGGGCAGACCACGGAGCTGGCGATGGCGCGCGAGGAGCGCATCAGCTGGGCGGAGTACCTGCGCGCGGTGGAAGGCAAGACCGGCGCGCTCTTTCAGCTTCCCGTGGAAGGCGCGGCGCTGCTCGCCGGGCGCACGCGGGTGCAGGCGCGCGCCATCGCCGGTGCCTTCCGCGGCGTGGGCGTGCTTTTCCAGCTGCAGGACGACGTGCTGGACCTGTATGGCGAAAAGGGACGCGGCCTTCCCGGCAGCGATCTGCGCGAGGGCAAGGTGAGCGCGCTCGTGGTGGAGCACCTGGAGCTGCATCCGCAGGACGGCCCCTGGCTGCGCGGCCTCCTCGCCCTGCCCCGCGACGCCACGCCGCAGGACCAGGTGGAGCTCGCGATGGAGCGATTCCGCGCCGGGGGCGCGCTGGAGCGCGTGCTGGCCCGCATCAACGGCGAAGCGACGGGCGTCATTTCCGCGTCGGCGCTGGCGGAAGAGGTGGCTCTGCGCGCCGTTGCGTGGGAGCTGGTGTGCGTCGCGCTGGATCCCATCAGCCACCTGATCCGCCCGGACGTCTGCGCCGCGCTGGAGGCGGCGCGATGAAGCCGCAGCACGCCGTGGTCATCGGCGCGGGATTCGGGGGGATGGCCGCCGCCATCCGCCTGCGCGCCCGCGGCTTTCGCGTCACGCTCGTGGAAGGGATGGACCAGCCCGGCGGGCGCGCCGCCGTCTTCCGCCGCGACGGCTTCACCTTCGACGCCGGGCCGACGGTCATCACCGCGCCGTATCTGCTGCAGGAGCTGTTTTCCCTCGTGGGCCGCGACTGGCGCGACTACTTCGACCTCATCCCCGTCGATCCGTTCTACCGGGTGGAGTTTCCGGACGGAACGCGCTTCGACTACGTGGGGGATGAGAAGAGGCTGCTGGAGCAGATCGCCGCCTTCAATCCCGCCGACGTGGAGGGATACCGGAAGCTGGCGGCGCACGCGGAGCGCATCTTCGACGTGGGCTACACGCGGCTCTCGGACGTGCCGTTCGGCCGCGTGAGCGACATGCTGCGCGTGGTGCCGGAGATGCTGCGGCTGGGCAACCACAAGTCCGTGTACGCGCAGGTGGCGGAGTACATCCAGGACGAGCGGCTGCGGCAGGTGTTCAGCTTCGAGCCGCTGCTGGTGGGCGGCAACCCGTTTCGCATCACCAGCATCTACCTGCTCATCCACTGGCTGGAACGGAAGTGGGGCGTGTGGTTCGGCCGCGGCGGCACGACGAGCATCGTGGCGGGAATGGCGCGGCTGATGGAGGAGATCGGCATCGACATCCGCCTCAGCTCCCCCGCGGAGCGGATCGAGGTGGAGAACGGCCGCGCGGTGGCCGTGCACGCGGGCGGGCAGCGGATCGCGGCGGACGTGGTGGTGGCCAACGCCGATCCCACGCACGTGTACGGCGAGCTGATCCCGGCGGAAAAGCGCAACCTGCGCACCCGGGCGGCGCTCAGGACGCGGCAGTATTCCATGGGCCTCTTCGTGGGATATTTCGGGACGAAGAAGACGTATCCGGAGCTGGCGCACCACACCATCCTGATGGGGCCGCGCTACAGGGAACTGCTGCGCGACATCTTTGACCGCAAGATCCTGGCGGACGATTTTTCCCTGTACCTGCACGCGCCCACGCGGACGGACCCGTCGCTGGCGCCGCCGGGGCACGAGTGCTTCTACGTCCTCAGCCCCGTCCCCAACCTGCAGGCGGGGATTGACTGGGAGCGCGAGGGCGGGCCGTACTTCGACCGCATTCTGGACGCGCTGGAGGATCGTTATCTTCCGGGGCTGCGGGAGAACCTGGTGACGCAGTTTCACGTCACGCCCACGTACTTTCGCGACACGCTGCGCTCCACGCACGGCGCGGGCTTCGGCATCGAGCCGCGGCTCACGCAGTCGGCGTACTTTCGCTACCATAACCAGTCTCCGCACGTGGGCGGGCTGTACTTCGTGGGATCGGGAACGCACCCGGGCGCCGGCGTGCCGGGCGTGCTTTCGACGGCCAAGGTACTGGACCGCATCGTTCCCGCGCCGCCACATGCAGACCCGGTTCCCGCCACGGCCCGCACGCGGGGCACGCTTTCCGTCCCCGCATGACGGACGCGGGAATCCTGGACGACAGCCGGGACGTGTTCCGGCGCAAGGCGCGCACCTTCTGGTGGGCGGCGCGGCTGCTTCCGGCGGATACAAGAGACGACGCGGCACTGGTTTACGCATTCTGCCGCCTGGTAGACGACACGGCGGATGAAGATCTGGACGCGGAACACGCGCGCCTTGCGCTGGCGGCGCTTCACGGCGAAGTTCAAGGGTCGTTCACGCCCCGTCCGCTGGTCGCCGAGTTCCGCGCCGCGGCGCAGCGCCTGAACCTGCCGCTGGACAGTGCGCTGGAGCTGATCGAGGGCGCGCGCGGCGACCTGGACGTGGTGCGCGTGGCGGACGACGCCGAGCTGCTGCGGTACTGCTACCGCGTGGCCTCCACGGTGGGGCTGATGATGTGCGCCGTGCTGGGCGTGCGCCGGCGGGAAGCGCTGCCGCACGCGGTGGATCTGGGCATCGCCATGCAGCTCACCAACATCTGCCGCGACGTGGCCGAAGACGCCGCCAACGGCCGGGTGTACCTGCCGGCGGACCGCCTGGCGCGGGCTGGGGTGAATCCCGAGGACCTGGTGCGCGGGCGGGCCTCCGCGGCCGGGGTGGCGGAGGTGGTGCGCGGAACGCTGGAGATGGCGGACCGCTACTACGCCAGCGCGGACGGCGGCATGCGCGATCTGCCGCCGCGGGTGCGGCCGGCCATTCTGGTGGCCAGCCGGGTGTATCGGGCCATCGGGGTGCGGCTGCGCCGCCGCCGGTGTGACGCACTGGGGGGGCGGACCGTCGTTCCGTGGCCGGAAAAGATGTACTGGGGAACGCGCGCCGTCGCCGAGGCGCTGCGGCCCGGAATGCGGGGTGCCACTCCGCGCTGGGCGCACGATGCAACGCTTCACGCCGCACTGCGGGGACTGCCCGGCGCCAACGCCTGACTGGCGGGCCCGGGCGCGGCGATTCACCCGGGTGTAGATCAATGAGCTACCGAATCAAGCGCGTCGCGCATCTTACGGGAATCAATCCCGCCACGCTGCGTGCCTGGGAGCGCCGGTACGGGCTGGTGGCGCCGGACCGCACCGACTCCGGCTACCGTCTGTACACGGACGAGGACGTGGCCATGCTGTCGCGGATCAAGGCCCTTGTGGATGAAGGGCTTACCATCGGCGAAGCCATCACCCGCGTGCGCCGGGGAAGCGAGCCGCTGCCGCGCGACGTGGACGGACCTTCCGTGCGCGACGCCCGGGCGCGCATGCAGGAGTGCCTGCTGGCCTTCGACCGCCGGGGCGCGCTGATGGCGTATGAGACGGTGTCGCTGCTGCCGCCGGACCGTCGGGTGGAAGAAGTTCTGCTTCCGCTGGCGGAAGAGGTGGGCGACCTGTGGGGCAGCCACGAAATCGGCATCGCCGAAGAGCACTTCGCCTCCGCGTTCATCCGCGAAAAGCTGGTGGGGCTCATCGAGGATCTGGACACCGGCGCCGCGCGCGGCCCGGAGTGCGTGTGCGCCACGATGGAATCGGAGCGGCACGAGTTCGGGCTGCTGGCTACTACCATCTACCTGGCGACGCGCGGGTGGCGGGTTCTGTACCTGGGCTCCGGGCTGCCGATGGCCGAGGTGTCGCGCGTGCTGCACCGCCGCAAGCCGGCGCTGCTGTGCACGTCGCTGGTGAACCGCATGAGCACGGCGGAGTTCCGCAAGTTCGCGCGCGACCTGCGCGACGCCACGCCGTCGGAAACGGAGATCGTCATCGGGGGCGCGGGGCTGCCGGACAGCACCGACGTTCCCGGCATCGACGGCATCCACATCGCCCGCGAGTTCACCGACCTGACCCGCGCGATGTAGACTTTCGCCTTTGTGGATGATGGAACGCAAGAAGCCCTCGCACTCTGCGGGGGCTTCTTGCGTCTCGACGGAAGATCCGACACGCTCAGGACGGTTCGGGACGGGCCGGCTGCTCTCACCCGGCGGTTGAAACCGCGCCTGGAA
Organism: Longimicrobium terrae; assembly: GCF_014202995.1. Lineage (NCBI taxonomy): Bacteria > Pseudomonadati > Gemmatimonadota > Longimicrobiia > Longimicrobiales > Longimicrobiaceae > Longimicrobium > Longimicrobium terrae. The sequence continues at coordinate 15,224 of NZ_JACHIA010000033.1, read as the reverse complement.
CAACACGAAGTCCGCCTGCGCGGACTGGAGGCGGGTGGCTTTGTCGCGGATCCCCAATGCACTTGAAGCCCCGAACCGGACGCGCGAGCGGCCGGTGTCGGGGCTTTCCGCTTTTTGAGCGGCGGATTCATGTTCATTCGCTCAACGAGATCCGCTCACGCCGGGCACTCGCTGGTCCGCACCGAACTCTCCGCCCCGACCAACCCTCCCTCAATCTTTTTTGGGGGAGGGTGGGCCGGTGGTGCCGGCCCGGGTGGGGGCCGCCCTGGAACTCGCTCCGCGCACCATTCTCCTTCAGTCGCGGACGATGGAGAGTTCGCGCGGGGCGGCGGGACGCGCGTCCGGGAGCGCGGCGGGCTCGGTGAGGTGAATGCGGCTGATGTCGATGCCCAGCGGCTGCCCCGGCCGGCGCAGGAACAGGTCGCTGAACCGCGCGCCCCAGATGATCTCGTCCACCCGGTACGAGGTGCGCGAGTGCACGCCCTGCGCGAACGTTTCGTCCGTCGCGCGGATCACCACCGAAAACTCGGCATCGCGCTCCCGCATCTGCTCGCGCGTCATTCCGTACAGCGGGCTGCCGGGCGCGATGGGGTGTACGATGGTCCACGCGAGCGGAAACAGCATCACTCCCTCGCGCTCCAGCGGCAGATCGAAGAACGCACGCCCCGGCTTTCCATCCTCGCGCAGCATGCTGAGCGCCACGGTGGCGTGCAGGTCGATCAACTGGTTGCTGCGCCCGTTCACCAGGCGGAACATGAAGGCGCGGCCGGTGGGCGCGTACGGTGCAATGACCGCTTGGTGGCTGTAGAGGATGCGCGCCACGGGCCTGGCGAACCGCGCGAACACCAATCCCGTCATCAACGACACCGACAGCAGCCCCACCAGCGACTCAAGGGTCACCAGCAGGTGCGCGGCGTTGCGCAGCGGGTGCACGTTGCCGTAGCCGATGGTCGCAAAGGTGTGTACGCTGAAGTAGAAGTCCAGCAGGTAGCGCTGAAACGACGTCGCGGCCTCGTCGCCGCCCAGCGCCCCGGCGCCCAGCGCGAAGTACGCGCCGCCGAACAGCGCGTTGACGGACAGGTATGCAGCCAGCACCATCAGCAGAAACCGCGGCCACGACACGGTGAGCAGCACGTGGTACATGCTCACCGACGACAGGCGGCTGATGCCCTCGCGCACCACGTTGAAGCTGCCGTCCCGGTTCAGCAGGCGCCCGTGGCTTTCCTGCGCTACTACGGCCCCGAAGCCCAGGTCCTGGTCCAGTGCGTTCCGTTCGCTCATCGGCCTGTGGATTGCTCGTCCCGGAAGGACCGGCTGCGCTCGAAGGTAGCCGCCGCGCCGCCGCCCGCGCCAGCTTTCCGCGCGGATCCCGGCCTCCTCGCGAATCCGTGTTCTCGTTCCCGGTCGATTGAATGCGCCTGATCCATCGTCTCCCCTCCCGCCGCTTTCGCGCGCTCGCACTCACGGTTGGCGCCATCGCCGCTGTCGGACTGGGTGTGGCGGGCGCACTCGTCCACGAGGCGGATGGAGCGAATTCTTCCCCCATCGCGGCGCAGGACACGGCCGGGTGGAAGGCGGAGCGCATCCGGTTTCGCGGGCACGAGTTCCACGTGGTCACGGTGGATGTGCGGCGGGCCGACCTGCGGCTGGAAGTGGCCGACGCGCAGGGGCGGCGATACGGGCGCCTGGGCGCGGTGGCGGACGCCATGGCCGCGCGCGGGCGCGAGGCGCTGTTCGCGATGAACGCGGGGATGTTTCACGCCAGCCATGCGCCGGTGGGCCTGCTGGTGCAGGAGGGCGTCGTCCGCGCGCCGCTGAACGCGCGCGACTCGGCGGGCGGCAACTTCTACATCAAGCCCAACGGCGTCTTCTTCGTCGCGGGCGACAGTGCGGGAGTGCGCGAGACGGGCTCCTACGCCGCGCGCACGCCGCGGGGCGTACGGATCGCGACACAGTCGGGACCGCTGCTGGTGCGCGCGGGGGTCATCCACCGCGCCTTTCGCAATCCGTCGCGGCGCGTGAACGTCCGCAACGGCGTGGGCGTGCGCGGCGGGCGGACGGCGGTGTTCGTCATCTCCGCCGATCCGGTGGACATGAACACCTTTGCCACGCTGTACCGCGACGTGCTGCGCTGCCCCGACGCGCTGTACCTGGACGGCGGCATTTCGCGGATGTATGCCCCCTCGATCAACCGGCGCGACCGAGACGGCGACTTCGCCGGCATCCTCGTCCTCAGCCGCGCTCGGGCCTCGCGCTGATCGTTTCCGTTGATCGACGAAAACCGCCGCGATCGCCTATCACCGCAGGCCTGTGCGTCTGAAGCTCAGCGGTGGCGGGTCCGGCGGATGAGCCGCGCGGCCAGCGCCACGAGTGCGCCGCCCAGCGCCGCCGCGGCGAGCACGACGAGCGCGACCACGATCCAGATCACCACCCACGCCCCGGTGGACGCGCCGTGGCTGCCGGAGGTGGAGCGCAGGATGAGGACGGCGAACGCGACCGGAACCAGGTAGAAGACCGCGAGCACGCCGCCGATGACGGCCCCGGCAAGGGTGGTACGTTGCAGACGCATGTGGCGGGATTGGACAGGTGCGCGGGGATTGCGTTGGATCATGAAAGCGAAGCGGCCGGCGACGGGGTGTCGCCGGCCGCTCGCGTCTTCAGGCCGGGGGTCAGGCGGGCTGGCCTTCGCTCACGGACTGCGCGGCGCTGCCACCGATTTCGATGCGGCGGCGGCGCGCCTTTTCGCTCTTGGGCACGCTCACGGTGAGCACGCCGTCCTCAAAGTGGGCCTGAATGCCGTCGGCGTCCACGTCGCGCGGCAGCACGAACGAGCGAGCAAAGGTGCCGTAGCGGCGCTCGGCCAGGTGCCACTTGCCCTGCTCGCCCTCGGTGCGCTCCTCACGCTTTTCGCCACGGACGGTCAGAACGTTGTTCTCCACGTCGATCTCGATGTTCTCGCGCTTGAGCCCGGGCATCTCGGTGATGACGCGGATTTCGCGCTCGGTCTCCATCACGTCCGTCTCGGGCGCGCGCATGAGCGTGGCGCCGTTGCCGTTGCGGTTGAAGACACTGGTGAACAGCTGGTCGAACGGATCGTTGGTACGGGTCGGATACATGGTCTCGTCTCCTGCGGTTGCTTGCCCCGTGGGCAGACGCTGGGTCAACAAGCGCGTGGCACCGTGCCCCGCGCGGCTGGCCCGGAAAAAGGCAACCGGCGTTCCACTCCTTCTCGGCCAGAATGACCGTTCCGCCGATCACATCGACATACCCAACTGCAACCCCGGCAGACGTTTGCGGATGATGTTCATCCCACGCCGCGGGACGCCGTCGCTGGCCGCGAGAACGGGCGTGCGTGTCGCGACGTTGGCTCGGCAGATGGTAGATCCTTCGGTCGCGCAGGGTTCGGCGCGGCGGAGAGGGCGGCGCACGCTCTCTCAGGATGACGCCTTTGGGCGGGGTTTGACGGGAGAGAGGGGCGACGGGCCGTTTGACGTGACGTAGCGGACAGAACGGCGTCGTATCGATGATCCACACCGATGCGCGACGGTAGCAGGTGGATGACACCCGGTGTCCCCGTGGTGGATCGGGTGCTCCGGATGCTCGTCATCCCGACAGCCCGAAATCGGCGCCATTGCTGCAAGTTGTTGTACGACAAACACATAACCCTATCCGGCATTGCTCTTGCCCCTGTGGGACGGCTCAACCGATGGATGCTGAACTGATCTTTCCTTTCTCGCGGAGACGCCGGATGTCGATGATGAATGTTGCAAAGCGGGCCGCGGCGTGCGCCATGGTCCTTGCCACCACCGCCTGCGCGGGTGGCGGGCTGGGCGGGCTGGAGCAGGTTCTGGGCGGGGTGCTGGGCGGCGGCCAGCAGCAGCAGGGCGGGCAGATCGTGGCCGAAGTCCAGGGCGTCGACACGCGCAACCAGATCATTCGCGTCACCACGCAGCAGGGGCAGAGCGGCGACCTTCGCTACGACCAGAACACCGTGGTCAGCTACCAGAACCAGCGGTACGACGTGACGGCGCTGGAGCGCGGCGACATCGTGGCGGTGACGGTGCAGCAGACGCAGAACGGCCAGGCGTACGTACAGCAGATCGTGGTGCAGCAGAGCGTGCAGGACCGCAACGGCACCAGCAACGGCGGCACCTACGGCGGAAACACCGGCACCACCAACGGCGGCACGTACGGCAACAACAACAACGTGCAGCAGTTCACCGGCCGCGTGGCGCAGGTGGACTACAACCAGGGATGGTTCTCGCTGCAGACCAACCGCGGCACGGTTACCGTCTCGCTGCCGTACAACCCCGGCGCGGCCACCAGCGACCAGTTCCGCCGCCTGCGCCAGGGCGACAATGTGCGGCTGGAAGGCACCCTTCTGGCCAACAACCGCGTGGAACTGTACCGCTTCTACTAACCCGGCGCGGATTGTGACAGGATGACGGAGGGCCGCGCGGCACTGCTCGCGCGGCCCTCTTCGCATCCATGATCCGCCATCACCCGCACTGACAACCGACCGTGCCGCGTCCCTGGATTCTCGCCGAAACCAACTGGAAGGCTGTCCGCGACACCGCGTTCGACGTGGCCGTGCTTCCCTGGGGCGCCACGGAGGCGCACAACTACCACCTGCCATACGCCACGGACGTCATCCAGTGCGACCACGTGGCGGCGGAGGCGGCGCGGCTGGCGTGGGAGCGCGGCGCGCGCGTGGCGGTGCTCCCCACGGTGCCGTTCGGGGTGCAGGCCGGGCAGCTGGACATTCCGTTCTGCCTGAACCTGAACCCCAGCACGCAGGCACTGGTGCTGCGCGATCTGGTGATGGCGCTGGCGGGGCAGGGCGTGCGCCGGCTGGTGATTCTGAACGGCCACGGCGGCAACGACTTCCGGGCGATGCTGCGCGAACTGCAGCCCGTCCCCGGAATCTTTCTGTGCGCCATCAACTGGTGGAATTGCGTGGATCCGCGTCCGTTCTTTGCCGCGCCGGGCGACCACGCGGGCGAACTGGAAACGAGCGTGATGATGCACATCGCACCCGATCTGGTGCTGCCGCTGGAGGAGGCCGGCGACGGCAGCGAGCGCAAGTCGCGGCTGGCCGGCGTGCGCGAGGGATGGGCGTGGGCGCCGCGGCGATGGACGGCCATCTCGTCCGACACCGGCGTGGGCGATCCGTCGCAGTCGGCGGCGGAGAAGGGCGCGGCGTTCCTGGCGGCCGTCACGGAGCGGATCAGCGGGTTTCTGGTGGAGTTCGCCTCGCTCGATCCGGATGATGCGTACCAATCCGAGGCCTCGTAGAACGGCCTCACGCGGAGGTCGCGGAGGTCGCGGGGGTCGCGGAGAACGGTGTTGGCGGCCGCTTGGTCGCGACGTCCGTGGGAGATGGATTCAGGGGAGTGGATGAAACGAGAAAGCCGCGCCCGCCGGGGATGGCGGGCGCGGCTTCTGTGGATCGGGAGCGCTACTGGCCGCGCTGGTCGTCGCGCTGTTCCTGCGCGGTCTTCCAGGTGCCGTCGCGCACCTCATCGGCGAGCACGTCGGGCGCGTTGAGCCCCGTCTGCAGCACCGGGTTGTCCTGCGGGTCGCGCGTGGGAGGCGACGAGTTCAGCTCCGTGCTCCCCGTCGGCGCGTCGCCCGCGTTGTTTGCGTTGTTGCTGGCCATCCATCCTCCTCCTGAAATCGCCCGAAAAAACTGGGAGCGATGCCGGGGAGCAAGCCGCATTCCCGATCCGCCACACACGCCCCGAACCGCGCAACACTCTCCCCCGCCCCACACTCCCCGCGACCTCCGCGTACCCCCGCGACCCCCGCGTGAGGGCAGTTTACGCACTCCATCGACCGATCGAAAAAAGCGGCCCCGCGAGAGAACCAGTCGCGGGGCCGCCGTTCATCCATCCCTGCCAAGCGCGATCAGGAAGGCCAGGCCGGAGCCGACTGGTACGGCGCGGCCTGGTAGACCGGCGTGGTGCTGATCACGATGGTCCCCGCGACGATGTCACCCAGGCGGCGCTTGGTGTCGCCCAGGATGAAAATCCAGTCAAAGAAGCCCAGGATGCACAGCAGAAGGTTGCGCACGAACGACTGCCCTCCGGTGCACGGCTGATACGTGCGATGGTCCACCACCGCGATGCCCAGCATCCGCTTCCCCATGCTCTGCCCGCCCGGCAGCGCGTCCGAGAAGAGCAGGTAGGCAAAGTAGAAGAAGACGGCGGCGATGATCGCCAGCCCTCCCGCCGTTTCATCCACGAGCAGAAAAATCCCCGCGGGGATGAACGCAATCAGTCCAACGAATCCATCGATGAACTGGGCGAAAAGGCGGGTGCCGCGTGAAGCGAGGGGCATGATCGGGGAGGATGAAGGAGGAACAACACGATGAACATCGGGCCATTCTCCAAATATGAATGCGTCAGAATCCTTTCACAACAGTTTTGTCGCGATCGACCTGCCGCGCCCAATCATCCGGAAACGCCTCCCGTTCTCCGCCGCGCCGGGCTCCCCCGCGACCTCCGCGTGCCCTCCGCGTCCCCCGCGTGAAACGGTGTTGCGGACTCTGCCCGCGCGGCAAACGAAGCGGCCCCGCGACAAGGTTCTTCAGCCTCCGGGATACCTACAACAACGTCATTCGCCCCGGCCTCCGGGAACGTTCAGGAGCAGACGCTCGCGGGGTACGGCCGAAAAGCCGGAGCGCAGGGTCGCCCGAACGCTCGATGTCATTTCAGGCTGTCGATGTGCGCAAATGGACGAGGGGACGCGGCACGCAGGCAAGCGGCCCCGCGACAAGGTTCGTCGCGGGGCCGCCGTTCATCCATTCAAGAGCTGAAGCCGATCAGCCGCCCGCGCCCACCTGGGTGGCCACGCGCGTGTCGCTGATGTTGGCGCGCTTGTCCGTCGTGCCCGCGGCACCCGCGCCGGGGCTCTTCGGTTCGCCGCCCTCGGCCGGCCACGCGCTGATCGCGCCGTCCTCCAGCCACGCGTACTTGCCCTTCAGCACGTCCATCGCCAGACGGTACGTGGCCTCGTCCGCGTTCTTGTGGATCGCGGCGAACAGGTCGCGGATGCGCAGGCGCGAGCGCCGGCAGAACACGTCGGCCAGGCGCTGCGCGTCCTTGCCGTGCGCTTCCTTGAGCAGCGACTGCGCGCGCACGCAGGCGCACGACATGGCGTACAGCTCCGCGCCGATGTCCACGAAGCGCGCCAGCAGCTTGCCCTTGCGCTCCAGCTTCGCCTGGTGCTTGCCCATGGCGTAGAACATTTCGCGCGCCAGCTTGCGCGAGGTGCGCTCGATGTAGCGCACGTGCCCGGCCAGCGGCCCGAACTCGCTGTACGAGCCCGGCAGCTGCCCGCCGCCCACGAAGCGCTTGGGCAGCCATCCCGCGTACCACACGCCGGCCTTGGCCATGGCCGCCAGCTTGGTGCCCATGCTGATGTCCGGCTTGATCATGTCGCCGGCCACCGACAGGTGCGTGTCCACCGCTTCGCGCGCGATGAACAGGTGCATGATCTCGGACGTGCCCTCGAAGATGCGGTTGATGCGGAAGTCGCGCATCATCCGTTCGACGGCGATCGGCTTTTCGCCGCGCGCCTTGAGCGAGTCGGCCGTCTCGTAGCCGCGGCCGCCGCGGATCTGCATCAGGTCGTCGATGATGCGCCAGCCCACCTCGGACGTCCACAGCTTGGCGATGGCAGCTTCCAGGCGGATGTCGTTCTGCGCCTGGTCGGCCAGCGCGCTCGACATCTCGGCCATGGCTTCCAGGCCGAAGGTGTCCGCGGCCATCCCGCCCAGCATCTGCGCCACTTCGTCGTGCTTGCCGACGGCCTGGCCCCACTGCACGCGCTCCGCCGCCCACTTCCGGGCCACTTCCACCGCGGCCTTGGCGCCGTACGCGGCCGACATGGGCAGCGTCAGGCGGCCGGTGTTCAGCGTGACCAGTGCCAGCTTGAGGCCCTTGCCCTCGCCCCACAGAATGTCTTCGCGCGGAACGCGGACATTCTCAAACGTGATGACGGCGTTCTGCAGCGCCTTGAGCCCCATGAAGCGGCAGCGGCGCTGAATGGTGACGCCCGGCGCCTTGGTGTCGACGATGAAGGCGGTGATCTGCGGGATGGGCTTGCCGTTCTTGATCTTGTCGGGCGTGCGGGCCATCACCACCAGCAGTTCGGCCAGGGTGCCGTTGGTGCACCACAGCTTTTCGCCGTTGATGATGAACGCGCTGCCGTCCTCGGTCGGCGTCGCGGTCGTCGCCAGCGCCGCCGGATCGGAGCCCACGCCGTCTTCCGTGAGCGCGAACGCGCTGATGGCGCCCTTGGCGATGCGGGGCAGGTACTTCTTCTTCTGCTCCGGCGTGCCGAACAGCTTGAGCGGCTGCGGAACGCCGATGGACTGGTGCGCCGAAAGCAGGGCGGTGAGGTTGCCGTCCTTGCTGGTCACCATGCCCACGGTGCGGCCGTAGCCCACCTGGCTCAGCCCGATGCCGCCGTACTCCTGCGGGATCTTGAGGCCGAAGGCGCCCACCTCGCGAAGGTCCTGCACCAGTTCCGGCGGCAGCTCGCCCGTGCGGTCGATCTCGTCGCTGTCCGCGCGCTCAATGATGGGGCGCAGCTTGGCGATGTAGTCGTCCGTGCGCTTCTTGTCCTCGGGGGACTGCTGCGGATACGGGTGGATCAGGTCCAGGCGGAAGTTGCCCAGGAACAGCTCGCGCACGAAGCTGGGCGCGGTCCACTCGGTTTCGCGCGCCGCCTCGGCGACATCGCGGGACTCCTGCTCGCTCGGTGCGGTCTGGCCGTTTTTGGCGCTCATCGCTCTGTGTTCGTCAGGGTGTGGGCGGGTCCGGGCGCCGGTCGCGCAAGTCGCGGACCCGTCCGGCGGCATCCCGTTCGTCAAGTTACGGGTGAGCGGGGCTCACGCAACAGGCGGAAATGCAGGGGATAGGGAATAGGGAATAGGGAATGGGGAATAGGGAATGGGGAACAGCGCCGGGGGTAGGGGCGCGTTCGCTTTGGGACAGCGCAGGCCCGCCGGCCGGCGGATGACCATCGCCGTCATCCTCAGAGCGCTGTCGCAGCGGGGGCCGCGGAATGCCGCGTGACGCGCGGGGGGCTGCGTCGTCCTGCATCCGGAGCAGTGTACAAAGGGCCACCCGCCTCGCGGCGGATGGCCCTTTGCACGTTCTGCTGCCGCGGCCGGTTCAGCGCACGCGGGCCAGGGAGCGCACCAGGTCGGCGGCCAATCCCTCGGCCTCGCCGCCCTCTTCGCCCAGCGGCACGGGCTCGCCGAAGTTGACGGCGCCCTTGCGGCGGGCGTTGTCCAGCACGGCCTCGCTCTCGATCACCACCTGCCCCTGCCCGGTGCGCTGGGCCAGATCGCGCGCGGCCTCGGCGGCGCGCTCGGCGCGGCTCCACTCGCGAAGCGAGGTGCCGCCGCGCGCCAGTTCCAGCAGCGCCTGGGCGGCGCGGGGTGCGCGCTCCCATTCGCCGCTGGCGGCCCACACCGTTTCCCACGCGCCCTCGAACGCGGCGCGGTCACCGCTCCCGGCGGCGGCCCGACCCGCGTTGGCCGCCACCAGCAGCCGCTCGCGCGGCCCGGCAATGTGCGGCAGCACGGCGCGGAACACCTCGCCCGCCGGGGCAAAGCGGCCCTGCTCCATCCAGAAGTAGGCGACGTCGTGCGAAAGCGCCGGAAGCCGCGGGTGCCGGGGTCCGTAAGCCCGGAACGCCAGAACGGCCAGATCCTGCGCTTCCTTGGGCGTCGCCGTTTCCACGGCGATGCAGAACAGGTCGTGCAGCGCGCGCGCCTGAATGTCGCGCAGGGCGTGACGGCGCGCCGCCCGCAGCCCGCGGATGTGAAAGCGCCGCGCCGCGGGGTAGTTGCCGCGCAGCTTGTACAGATTGCCCAGGCCCAGAAAGGCTTCGCTGTAGCTGGCCCAGTCCCGCGCCTGCCGGCCCAGCCCCACCGCGCGGCGGAACCACGTTTCCGCACGGTTGTTTTCGCCCCGCTCCCGCGCGATCTGTCCTACGCGGAAGGCGGCGCCCGCGTCCGCCGGCGAGGCCAGCGCGGCGCCGGTGGCCAGCGTGACCGCCGTGGCCAGCAGCCCGCGCGACTCGGCCCACTCCGCAGCCTTGCGGCAGGCGGCGGTCACTTCGGGCTCATCCACCGTCGGTGTCTCGCGCAGCACCTCGGCGGCCGCGCGCAGGGCGGGCTCCAGCGTGGCGTCGGCGCCGGCGCTCTCCAGCGCCGCCATCCGCGCCTCGTACGATCCCGCGGCGAACAGGCCGGCCCGCTCCTCCGGCTCCACCGACGCCCACAGCGCCACGTCGCGGTACGTTTCCCACAGCAACAGCCCAAGCGGCCCCTGCACTTCGTCCAGCACCTGCACGCCTTCCAGGCTTTCCCCGCCATGCACCAGGGCGGGAGGCACGTGCCAGCGCCAACGGCGGCGAGGCTTGCGGGGGCGGTTTGGCGGCGATGCTTCCATGGCGTCTCGGCGTCTGAAAAGAAGGACAGGAACCCGCTCGCACCCCGATCGATCGGGGCATGGGCGGGGGCACCGGACCGGCACGAAACCGGATTGGAGTTTTCTAGTGTGCTAATTATGCGGCACCGAGGCCGTCTTCACCAGAGTTTCGAGTGGCGGACGTTCGTTCGACTGCTCCGGATGCGCGAATCAGCGCGTTCGGCTGTCCCCATGTGAGCGCCGTTCGGGCCGGCGCATGCTGGCACCGGACGTGCCCTTGCTCCCCCGGCAAACGGCAACCGGGAGGACGGGATGAAGGTGCTGGTGACGGGGGGAACGGGTGTGGTGGGCCGCGCGGCGGTCAACGAGCTGCTCAAGGCCGGCCACACGGTGCGGCTGCTGTCGCGCGGGGCGGAGCAGGATGCGAAGCAGTGGGCGGAGGGCGTGGAGGCGCACGCGGGGAGCGTCTCGTCCGACGAGGCCGTGCTGGGCGCGGCCAACGACTGCGACGCGGTGCTGCACGTGGCCGGCATCGTGGCCGAGGAGCCGCCCGAAGTCACCTTTCAGGCCGTAAACGTGGACGGCACGCGGCGGCTGGCGCGCGAGGCCAAGCGGGCGGGGGTGCGGCGCTTCGTCTATGTCTCGTCGCTGGGCGCGGAGGGCGGGCAGAGCGGCTATCACAAGTCCAAGTACCAGGCGGAGCTCGCCGTGCGCGAGGTGGCGCCCGATGGATGGCTGATCGTGCGTCCCGGCAACGTGTACGGCCCGGGGGACGAGGTCATCTCCCTGCTGCTCAAGATGGTGCGCACCCTTCCCGCCATCCCCCTGGTCGGCACGGGGGAGCAGCCGTTTCAGCCCGTGTGGGTGGATGACCTGGGTCTCGCGCTGGCCCGCGCGGTGGAGCGCGAGGACCTGCGGGAAACCGTCATCGACATCGCCGGAACGGAAACCACCAGCATGCGCGGGCTCATCGAGCTGATGGGCAACGTGACGGAACTGCACCCCGTCCTCATCCCCGTCCCCGAGTTTCTGGCCAGGATGGGGACGCACGCCTTGGACGTGGCGGGCGTCGGATTCCCCATCAAGCCGGACCAGCTGACCATGCTGGAGGAAGGGAACCTGATTCCGGAGGGTGGCGTCAACGGATTGACGGAAATCTTCGGCGTGACGCCCACGCGGTTGGCGGAGGGAATCGGCAAGCTGGCCGACACGCTCCCCGAGTCGCTTCCGTCGGAGGGGACAGGGCAGCTGCACCGCCAGCGCTACTGGGCCGACATCGGGGGAAGCCAGCTGACCGCGGACGAGCTGTTCCGCACGGTGCAGGGCGAGTTCTACAGCCTGGCGCCGGAGCCGCTGATGAAGGTGGGGGTGGAGCCGGGGACGGAAACGGCCATCCAGGAAGGCGCCACGCTGACGCTTTCCATCCCCATGCGGGGCCACATCCAGGTGCGGTGCGTGGAGGTGCGCGACAACACCATCACCTTGGTGACGCTGGAAGGGCATCCGCTCACCGGCGCCATCCGCTTCGACGTGACGGAGCAGGGGCCGGGGATGCTGCGGTTCGAGGTGCGCTCCTTTACCCGGTCCGCGGGGCTGATTGATCTGATCGGGATGCGGACGGTGGGCAAGGTGGCCCAGCGCGCGACCTGGCGCTCCGTGGTGGACGCCGTGGTGGACCGCAGCGGCGGAACGGCGGTGGACGGCGTGAAAGAGGAGGAGGACACGCTGGAGGGGCAGGCCGCCAAGGACGTGGAGGACTGGGTGGAAAAGGTGGTGATGGACTTTCGCCGCAGCCAGTCGCCCGCGCAGGGCGAAGGCACCTCCAACGGCTGAGGCCGGCGCAGGCGGGATCAGGAGATTGGTGATCGTCTCGATCCGACCGGATGATGCAGACAGAAGCGACAGCGGCCGGGGCAGCGATGCTCCGGCCGCTTCGTTGTAGGTGGCGGAGCTCAGGGCGGCCCCCACCCGGGCCGGCACCACCGGCCCACCCTCCCCCAAAAAAGACTGGGGGAGGGTTGGGGGCGGACGGATGGTTCGGCGTGTGGGGCGAAGATCGTAGCGTGAGCGAGCCCCGTTGAGCGAATGAATCCGCCGCTCCAGAAGCGGGAACCTCCGACACGACGCCCACAGGCGCCGTTCGGGGCTTCAACTGCATCAGGAACACACACCGCGGCGGCCGCAGTCCGCGCAGGCGGACTTCGTGTTCTTCGAGGCGCGGTTTCAACCGCCGGACGCAAGCCCGCCACCGCGCCGAATCCATTCCCACACCGATACTGGTGTGTGCTCCCTCTCCCACATCTGTTCGTGGGAGAGGGTCGTCGTGCGCAGCACGCGGGGTGAGGGCCCACAGCCCGCGGACCGCACATCAGGTTGGTACCCCACGTAACTCCTCCCATCCTCCCCGCCCTTCTCCACCCGCCGTCCTCCACACCCCGTCCCCACCGCATCCACGCGCGTCCGGCGATCAGGGAACGCGGGTCGCGCGGATCTCCTGGCCGCCCGCGCGGATGATGGCGTGCGTCACCCGCCCGTCGGCGCCGCGCACGAAATCCACCGTGTTGCTGTTGCCTCCGACTGAAAACCGCGTCTCGGAAATGGCGATCAGGCGCGCGGAGCCCTCGGTGCCCAGCGTGCCCTCCAGCCCGTCCGCGTCGCGGGTGACCGTCAGCGGGCCCATGGGCGTGTCGTAGCGGCCGGTGTACGCGTCCAGGATCCCGGGCGCCACGCGCACCACGGGGCGCGTCAACCGGGCGAGGACGGCGGCGGCGTTCTCTCCGCCCAGTTCCGCCGCCCGCCGGTACGAGGCGACGGCCGCGGCCGTGTCGCCCGCCGCGAGGAGCGCCTCGCCGTAGCTGTCGTGCGCGTTGGCGGAGGCGGGCAGGCGCTCGGCGTTCATCCGCAGCACGCGGACGGCGTCGGGGAAGCGCTTGCGGGCCAGAAGGCGGTATCCAAGGCTGTTGATGTCCGTCTCCTCCAGCGCCGGCTCCGGGCGCTCTCCCCGCTGCCGCGCGGCGAGGTCCGGGAGCGCCGCCGCGTCTCCCGCGACGATGCGGCGCAGCAGCAGCCGCCCGGGCGAGTCGTAGTGATCGTAGCGGAGCCACGCGAACCCCGGCGCCGGCGCACCAAGCGCAGCGGCCGCGATGTCGGGGGTGATGGCGTGCCCGTTGGCGCCGTTCGTCAGGATCACCACGCCGCGCCGCCCATCCGCCCGGACGGCCACGTACGCCTTCATCACCCCGTTGTCGCCCCAGTGCCACAGCACGGTGCCGCCCTCCGCCGTGGGCGCGACGCCCCAGCCCAGCCCCCAGCCGTCCGCGCCGGTGCGCGGGGCCGTCCGCTGCTCCACGCACACCGAACAGGTGGAATCCGTCCGCACCTGCGCGCGCATCATCTCCGACCGCGTTTCGTCGCGCAGGCCCGCGCCGCCCAGCACGGCGGCGATGAAGCGCGCGTAGTCCCCGGCCGTCGTTTCCAGGCTGGACGCGGCGCTGGCCACGGGGAAGCGGCGGCGGCCGGTGACCTCGCCCGTTTCCGCATGCCCGTACGCCATCAGCGAGTCGAGCCGTTCCTGCCACACGAACGCGCTGTTCGTCATCCCCATCGGCCCGAACACCATGCCCTCAGCAAGGGTCTGCAGCGGCTCGCCCGTGATGCGCTCCAGGGCGGCCTGCAGGTAGATGTAGCCCTCGCCAGAGTAGCTGAAGCGCTCGCCGGGCGCAAAGTGGATGCGGATCGCGTCGGCCGTCCGCCCGTTCGGCAGCCCCGAGGTGTGGTCGAGCACACGCCGCGCGGTGATCTGCTCGAGGCGCGGATCGCCCGCGACAAAGGGATCGGGGACGTAGCGCGTGAGGGGCGCGTCCAGATCCAGCCGCCCCTCATCCGTAAGGCGCAGGGCGATGTACGCCACCACTGGCTTGCTGAGCGACGCCCCCTCGAAGACGGTGTTCTCCCGCACGGGATCGCGGTTATCCGCGTTCGCCACGCCGAACCCGTGCGTCCACGCGACCCGTCCGTCCTCGATGAGCGCGATGGAAACGCCGGGCACCTCGCCCGCCGCCATCAGCCGCGGGACCTCGGCCTCCAGCCGGGCGATGCGCGCGCTGAGTGCGGGTGACGCGGGTGCGCCGGGCCCGGTTCGCGCCGCCGCGCGCCCGGCGGCGGCCAGGGACACGACGAGTGCGAGGGGCGCGAGCCCTGAACGACGGGTCATCGGTTTCGATGGAGATGGGAGAGGCCGGATGGGATGATGTGCGGCACCGTACGGCGGATGGGGTGCCCGGGGTTTCAGGTTTTGCGCGTGCTGGCTGGTCGGGAGGGGATGGAAGGCATCCGCGTGGGACACGGGTCGGTGCGCGGCGGCGGGCTGGGCCCTCACCCCGCGTGCTGCGCACGACGACCCTCTCCCACGAACGGATGTGGGAGAGGGAGCACACCCCAGATCGGTGTGGGAATGGATTCGGGGCGCGTTCGCGGGCTTGCGTCCGGCGGTTGAAACCGCGCCTCGAAGAACACGAAGTCCGCCTGCGCGAACTGCGGCCGCCGCGCTGTGTATTCCTGATGCAGTTGAAGCCCCGAACGGCGCCTGTGGGCGTCGTGTCGGGGGTTCCCGCTTCTGGAGCGGCGGATTCATTCGCTCAACGGGGCTCGCTCCCGCCCGGAACTCCGCCCCACACGCCGAACCATCCGCCCGCCCCAACCCTCCCCCCACTACTGTCCGGCTTACAAGTCGAAGAGCTGCAACTGGTTAGGAAGCGGTTGACTGGTGGTAGTGTA
>NZ_JACHIA010000032.1 GCF_014202995.1 Longimicrobium terrae | reverse complement strand
GTCGACAACGACGATGTCGTATTAATTCCTTCTGCCCTTTGGAGACGCTGGGAAGATCTCCTCAGCTTCGCCGCGTAAAGTGCTAAAGTCTAGTTCATTCGCTCAACCCGATCCGCTCACGCGCCAATCTCCGCCTCCCGCACCGGATCCTCCGCCCGCTCCACCCGCCCAACCCGCTCACCGGAACGGCCTCCGCCATACGCACCGGACCCGCCGCCGCCCCCAACCCTCCCCCAGTCTTTTTTGGGGGAGGGTGGGCGAGTAGTACGAGCCCGGGTGGGGGCCGCCCGCGAACTCCGCCCGTCGCGCCGAATCCATCAACCGATCGCTCCGCTGGATGGCGCTCAGCGCGCCATCCATCCCCCATCCACCACCAGCACGTGCCCGTTCACGTAGTCGCTGGCGGGCGAGGCGAGAAAGACGGCGGCGCCGGCCAGGTCCTCCGGCTCGCCCCAGCGCCCGGCGGGAATGCGGCCCAGGATGGCTTCCGTGCGCACGGGGTCCGCGCGCAGCGGGGCGGTGTTGGCCGTCGCCATGTACCCCGGCGCCAGCGCGTTCACGTTCACGCCGCGGCCGGCCCATTCGTTCGCCAGCGCCTTGGTGAGCCCCGCGACGGCGTGCTTGCTGGCCGTGTACGAGGGCACCAGGATGCCGCCCTGGAACGCCAGCAGCGAGGCCACGTTGATGATCTTGCCCCGCCCGCGCTCCACCATCCCGCGCCCGAAGCGCCGGCTCAGCAGGAACGGCGCGTCCAGGTTGATGGCCATCACCGCGTCCCACGCCTCGTCCGGAAACTCCACGGCCGGGTGGCGGCGGATGGTGCCCGCGTTGTTGACGAGGATGTCGATCTGCCCCGCCGCGCTCTCCGCCTCGTCCGCCATGGCGTGCAGTGCGTCGCGGTCAGACAGGTCCGCGGTGAGCGCCCACGCCTGCGATCCCGCGTCGCGGATGGCGGCGGCGGTGGTGTGCACGCCTTCCGCGTCGCGGTCCACGCACACCACGTCCGCCCCCGCCGCGGCCAGGCCGATCGCCATTCCACGCCCCAGCCCCGCCCCGGCGCCGGTCACCACGGCCCGGCGCCCGTCCAGCCTGAACATGCCGCTCATCCGCACTCCGTCCCGTTTGCGAGAAAGGATGCCGCTACGACTGCGGCGAAAGGAAATCCGCGCGCGCGGGGGTAAAGACGTCCACCAGCACGCCGGCCTCCAGCGCCATGACGCCGTGCACCACGTCCGGCGGCACGATGAAGCCATCGCCCGCGCCCAGTACACGCACCTCGCCGCCGATCGCGACCTCGAACCGGCCGCTTTCCACCAGCGTGGCCTGGCGGTGCGGGTGCTGGTGCGCGGTGCCGATGGCGCCCTGGATGAACTGCACGCGCACCATCATCAGTTCCCCGTCGTGGCCCAGGATCTGGCGCCGTACGCCGTCGCCGAGTTCCTGCCACTCCCGCTCGCTTCCCTGCACGAATACTTCTGTCATCCTGATGCCTGACGATCCGTTCTGGTGATGGTGCGCGGCGTAGCGCCCCGCCCTGCCGCGCGCGGTTCCGAGGTCTCGAAATCGCATTTGTTTCATCTTCCAGCAAAATGGGGATTCTGTCCCGTTTCGCAAGAGTCACGATCGAACAGCGCGAACTTTCCCCGGTGCAACAGCGCACGGCACGTGGGGATGGGTGACGGATGGGCTTCGGACGACTCCGCGCGGCCGCGGGCAGCCCTCACCCCCCGGCCCCCTCTCCCGCAAGCGGGAGAGGGGGAGACCTCAGCGCGTCGGCGGGTTCGGCGCGGGCCGGATGGTTCGGCGCGTCGCCGGGCTGTGAGGCCGCTCCCGGCCCCTCCCCGCTCCCCTCCCGGCCGAAGCAGAAGCGCGGAGAGGGGAGACGCAACTCAGCTCGTTCCGGAGGGTGCCGCGCGTTCGGAGAGGCCCCCTCTCCCCGGCCCTCTCCCCCGCTCCGCGGAGAAAGGGAGACCCCAGCGCCGGGCCAACCGCGGCGCGGGTCGGCGGCTTCCGCCCGGCGGTTGAAACCGCGCCTCGAAAAACGCGAAGTCCGCCTCCGCGGACTGCGGATGGCGACCTCGACGCGCATGACCATGCAGTTGAAGCCCCGAACGGGGCGCGAATAGCGCCGTGTCGGGGGTTCCCGCTGTCCGAGCGGCGGATTCATTCGCTCAACAGAACCGGCTCACGCCCGGAACTCACCGACCCGCACCGAACCATCCGCCCCAACAACCCTCCCCCAGTCTTTTTTGGGGGAGGGTGGGCGAGTAGTACGAGCCCGGGTGGGGGCCGCCCTGGACTCCGCCCGTCGCGCCAACCTCACCCACCAGGCTCTGCTGTTGTCTTCTGCAGGCGGATCGTGGCCTACGCCACGCGCGGAGCCGCAAAGAACGGCGCCGCCACCAGCGCCGCGGCCCCGCGCAGCCGCGGAAACTCGTTCATCGGCTCGGGGATGATGGGCGTGCGCGCGGCCTGGGGCGTCAGCGCCCGCTCCTCCACCATCTCCCGCACGGTCCCCTCGATCAGGTCCCACGCGCCGATGATTTCGCCGCCGATCACGATGCGCGCCGGGTTCGCCACGGTAATGATCCCCGCCAGCCCCACGCCCAGGTAGTAGCCCGTCTCACGCACCGCACTCAGCGCCTGCGCCTCGCCCGCGCGCGCCAGGTCCACCACCTGCTGTACGGTCAGCCCCGGGTGCCCCGACAGGTTGCGCGCCGTCTCCGGCGAAAACTCGCGGCCCAGGTAGCGCGCCAGCGTGGCCAGGTTGGAGGTGTACGTTTCCCAGCATCCGCGCGCGCCGCACAGGCAGCGCGGGCCGTTCAGGTCCACCGGCAGATGGCCGAACTCGCCGGCGGTGTTCCCCGAGCCGCGCATCACCTCGCCGTTGGCCACCACGCCCACGCCCACGCCGTCGCTCACCATCACGTACACGAGGTCGCCCACGCTGTCGCCGCCCCGCCGCCCCAGCCACATGTGCCCCAGCGCGCACGCCACCGAGGCGTTTTCGATGACGACCGGCAGCCCCGTCGCCTCCTCCAGCGAGCCGCGGATCTCCACGTCCTTCCATCCCAGCTGCGGCGCGTTCAGCACCCGCCCCGTGGCCTGGTCCACCATCCCGGGGATGACCAGCCCGATCCCCTCGATCTCCCCGGCCTCGTCGTACTGCGCGCGCATGCGGCGGATGCGCACGCCCAGTTCCTTCACCAGGTCCGGCGGGGAAAAGAGCGTTTCGAACGATTCGAGCGCGGTGCGCTGTCCGGCGAAGTCGCTCACCATCACGTACGTGCGGCTGAACCGGATGTCGATGCCCAGCACCAGCCGGTCGCGCGTCCGCACGAACAGCATCTTGGGACGCCGCCCGCGCGTGGTGCTGGTCGTTTCCCCCTCCACCACGGAGCCGTCGCTCACGAGTTCGCTGACCAGCGCGGTCATGGTTCCGCGGTTCAGGTCCATCCGCCGCGCCAGGTCGGCGCGGGAAATGGGCTGGTGCTCGCGGATCAGGTTCAGCGCGATCTGCAGGTTGATGCGCCGCGACGTGGTGCGCGTGGCGCGCTCAAAATCGCGTACGTCGATCTTTCTCACGTGGCTCCGGTTGGGTCCCGTCCGCGGCGGCCGTCAGTCGCGCCCGCCGTCCTGCACCGCGATGGCGTACTCCAGCTCGCCGCTGGCGGGAATGGTGAGCACCGCCACCTGCTTGGCGCCCGTCATCCGCTCCGTGCGGCGCAGCTCCCCCGCCACCGCCGCCGGCCACGTCACCGTAATCCGCGTTCCCGCGCGGGTGATGGCCAGCCGCCCCGCGCCCTGCTCCACCACGTCCGTCGGCAGAACCAGCAGCGGGATGTATTCGATGAACGGCTCCACGTGGCGGACCCGCACCCGGATGGCGCCGTCCGTGAACTCCACGTTCTTCGTGCCGAACGCGCCCAGCGCGTACTGCACCGACAGCGGCCCGGCGGGCAGGTCGCGCGTCCCCGGCGTGACCGTCACGGCGCTCCCGTTCACCCGGAACTCGGGCACGAATCCGCGCGCTTCATACACCGCCGCGCCCGATGCGGAGCGGGTGCCCCACGCGGCGTCCGCCGTCCCCGTCTGCGACTGCAGGATGGCGCCGGCGCGCGGCGTCCACATCAACCCCAGCCCGTAGCGCTGCTGCTCGCGCCACGCCTCGCCCGCGTTGAACGCCGCGTAGTAGGCGGGCACGCGCACGAACGTGTACGACACCGGCTTGCGCGAGTCCACACGCTGGTGCGTAAAGCGGGTTCGGGCAAGATAGGGCAGTCTGGCCCGCGCCGCCCGCTGCTGCGCGTCTGTGGGCACCCACTGCAGGTTGGGGCGATGCAGAAACGCGTACGGCGAAAACGCGCTGAACGTCCCCGTTGCCAGCGAATCCACCGCCGGCCAGCCGTCCGCCAGCGCGGCCCGCTGCTGCGCGCGCGTCGCCACCTGCGACTCGCGCGTGGGGCCGGTGACGCGCGCCATCTCCACCCGCTCCGCCGGCGAGAACACTCCGCCCGTCTCCCCCTGCCCCGCCCGCGTGATGAACACGGACTGCTGCCGCGTCTCGATCGCCCGGTTCAGCACGAAGCCCGATCCGTCCGGCTCCAGCGCGGCGTTGTACGCAAACCACTCGTACCAGCGCGCCGTCTCGTCCGCCAACTGGTCGCCCATGGGCGTGCCGCGGGCATAGCTCCACGCCATCTGCACGTTGCTGTGGTGCGTGCCCAGGTTGTAGCTCCAGTCCGCGCCATCCGCCTCGTAGAAGTACCCCGCCGGGCTCTGGTGGTCGGTGGATGCGCGGCGGAACTGCGTTTCCAGCAGCGTGCGCATCTCCGGGTCGGGATGCAGCGCCAGGTACGCCAGCGCGCCGGGCCACACGTTTCCGTACTGGTTGCTGAAGAAGCGGCCGGATTCGTAGAAGTCCGGGCTCTGCAGCACGGCCATGATGGCGCGGCGGTCCGCCTCCGTCGCGCGGCGCACCACGGCGCTGTCGATGGGCGGGCCGTTGTGCAGCAGGCGCAGCGTTTCGCCCATGAACTTGGTGGCGAAGGCGGTGGCGGCCAGGTTCCACTGCTGCGGCCCATACTCGCTGAATCGCCCCGCCGGGCTCTGGCTGCGCGACCAGAAGTCCAGCGCCGCCTCCAGCCGCGCGCGTACGGCGGGGTCGCCGCGGTACGGGTTCCACGGCCGGTCCGTCGTGTAGAAGTACGCCAGCGACAGCGCGTTTTCCATGATGCGCGCGTTGTACGGGCGATTGTCCTTCTCGTTGCGCCACACGGAGATGTCGATGAAGCCGCGGTCCGGGCCCTCCATCCGCACGCTGTTGGCGAAGCGGGCAAAGTGCTGCAGGTAGTACGGCAGCGTCAGTTCGTCATCCGCGAATTGCGACAGCGGATGGGCACTCCAGTCCACCGGCGCCACGGGCGGGGCGGTCTGCGCGGCCGCGGGTGCGGCGGCCAACAGCGCCAGGAACCCCAGGGAAAGGCTGCGGAGTGGTTTCATGGTCACGTGACGTCAGGGGTGATGCGGGTACGAAAGAACAGCGGGTACGGCGGATTGCGGGATGTTCGGATCACCATGGGAGATGGGTGACAACCACGGATCCGCCCTTTCACGCGGGCGGATCACGCTGGATCGACTGGATGAAAGTCCTTCGCTTCGACCATCATTGTTCGTTCGATCGATGGCCGAAACCGCGCGCCCGTGGGCCGATATCCCCCGCGTCGCGCCCCTCGCTCGCCCTCAAACTCTTACCGATCGCGATCAGGTGGATCAGCTTGACGCGGCCTCCTGCACCCTCCGGCTGCTTCCCACCGGGCGGACACCTCCTCACCCGCGCCGCGGCAGACGGAAGAAAACGCATCGTGCCTCCCGATGCAGTTGAAGCCCCGATCGTGGACGCGACAGCGGCCGCGAGTCGGGGGTTCCCGCTGTCCGAGCGGCGGATTCATCCGCTCCAGATACTCGCGGCCACGCCGGCACTTCGCCCCACGCACCGCACCGACCGCCTCCCCCAACCCTCCCCCAGTCTTTTTTGGGGGAGGGTGGGCCGGTGGTGCCGGCCCGGGTGGGGGCCGCCGTAGAACCTCGCCACATCGCTCCGCGATGGAGTCACGTCGTCGTACAGACAACAGAAACTCAGCGCCGGCGCCAGTTCCGGAGCGGAGCGCAACTCACCGCCACGTCATCCGCCAGCGCACCTCCGCGCTGCCCCCCAGCGTCGGGTTCGCGCGATTCCACCGCACATGCGAGCGTAGCGGCCCGTTCGGCCCGCCCAGCGCCTGCGGCCCGCTCAGTGCCTCCACCACCGGCTCGCCCGCGCCCCACGCCTCGATGGATGCCACCGGCCCCGCCGCGAACTCCACCCGCCCGCCGCGCGCCGTACCTCCACTCGAGGCCGTCACGAACTCCATCTCCAGCGCGCGCGCCGTCACCGGCCGCGCCGCGCGGAACACGTCGCGCCGCTCCATGCTGCCGGGCGCGAACACGAACGTCGTGTTCACCGACATCGACGAATCCGCCCGCGGCGCCGCGTCTCCCACGCGCGCCAGCGCGTCCTGGCTCACGCGCAGGTACAGCGTATCCCCGCGCTCCTCCGTCCGGATTGCGCGCATGTACACCACCGGCATCCGCGCCCCGCCATCCGCCAGCGTCCACCGCGGCACCAGGTGCGGCAGCTGCGTGTTCGGCGGCGTCTCCAGCGAGCCCACGGCCGCCGGCGCGGGCAGGTACGGCGTGGACGCGTAGTAGCCGCGCGCGCCCGAAATCAGCGGCAGCGCAATCACCCGCCCGCCGTTCCGCGCAATCAGCAGCGCGCGCTCGTACTCGCCCGTGCTGAAGCGGAACAGGCGGTAGCGCGGCAGCCCCGCCAGAAACCTGTCCAGCGCCGCCGCCGAGGGCGCGCCGGTGAATCCCGCCGCCTCCCAATCCTCCTCCGCCTCCACGATCTGCATCGCGGTGCTGAGGTTTTCGCCCAGAATGCGGCCCTTGTTGCGGTACTCGTCCGTGCGGCGCCCGTGATCCCACATGTTCACGCTGCGCATCGCCGGGTCGATCCAGAAATCCGCGTACTTCTGCACCATCCGCGTGTTGTACGCGTACGCCGCCGCGCTCTCCTCGGGCGTCAGCACGCCCAGCCGCGCCGCGATCGACAGCACCTGCACCGTCGCCAGATCGCCGTACAGCCCGATGCTGCGGCCGTACGGAAAGCCGTCCCCGCGCGGGTTCGCCAGCTGCAGCGCGATCTCGCTGCTGCGCCGCAGCATGTCGCGGATCATGGGCGGCACCGGCGTTTCCGTCGCCGTGAGCAGAATCGCCAGTTCCGACGGGATGAGGACGGTGTAGCGGTCGAAGCGCCCGTCGCCCGGCGTCTCATCCATGTAGCCCTCCGCCGAATACTCGCGGACGTGCGTCAGCAGCTTCGCCAGAATGCGCTCGCTGTCGCCGGGCCGGTCCCACCCCAGCAGCTCGCGGTACCGCGCGATCCCGAAGGCCACGCCGTAGTAGTTGGTGGGCAGGTTGATGAGGTGCAGGTCCGTGGGATCCACGAATCCGCGCCAGTCCAGCTGCGTGCGCAGGCGGTTGAGAATGCTGTCCGGCGCCACGTCGTCCAGCAGGCCGGCGCGCTCCAGCCGATGGAGCCCCTTGATGGCGTACAGGTGGTTCCACGTCGCGTAGCCCGGCTGGCGAGACACGAAATCCACGATGCCGCGCATCATCTCCACCCGCCGCGCGAACTCCGGCGTGCCGCGCGGCGTGCGCTCCAGCACGTACGCCATGCTGCTGATCACCTTGCCGCCGACGAAGTGGTCGCTCTCCGAAAAGGCGGGCACGCCGTCGATGGCCAGCGCCCCGCGCTCCGCGGCGATCCGCTCGAAGTAGTGCTCCAGGTGGGGAACCACGCGGTCGTCGATGATGCCCTGCATCGTCCGCTCGGCGGGCGGCGGCGCGGCGGCGCGCCCGGCGGAGGCGCATCCGGCCGCCGCGCACAGCGCGCACAGGCCCAGCATCACGAACGCGACCTCGATCCGGCGCATCGCAGCCCTCAGAGACAGGGGTTCCGCAACCCCGGCCGCCGGGAAAGAGGGCGGCCGGGTCTTTTGCTGCATCTTCAAACAAAACCTACAGCGACGGTCACGGCCGTGCAACACCGCATCACGACGCGAGGGATCAGCGCGCGATCCTGGCGAGGAAATCCGCGGGATAAGCGGGCATTTGCGCCGCCGCGGGCAGCCCTCACCCCCCGGCCCCCTCTCCCGCAAGCGGGAGAGGGGGAGACCTCAGCGCGGGCGCAGATGACGGTGTGGGTCGGCCGCTCTCGCCCGGCGGTTGAAACCGCGCCTCGAAAAACACGATGTCCGCCTCCGCGGACGGGCATTGTCGCGCCTCAATGCAGTTGAAGCCCCGAACGGCGCCTGTGGGCGTCGTGTCGGGGGTTCCCGCTGTTTGAGCGGCGGATTCATTCGCTCAACAGACTTCGCGCAGGACGATACTGCGCCTCCCGCGCCCCAACTTTCCGCCGCCCCCAACCTCCCCCAGTCTTTTTTGGGGGAGGTGGGCGAGTAGTACGAGCCCGGTGGGGGCCGCCCTGAAGATCACCGCGTGACGCGCACCCAATCCACCAGCATCCGCGCCTCATCCGCCTTCACCATGCGCACCGCCGGCTCCGACAGCCCGAAGTACGGCTCCTTCACACCGTTCACCGCCGCCGGGTATCCGCCGCCCAGCGCAAAGTTCAGGATCAGGAACTTGGGATTGTCGAACGCCCATCGCCCGTAGCGCTCCACCTCCGCGCGGTTGACGGAGTACACCACCTGCCCATCCACCAGGAACACGATGGACGCCGTCCCCCAGATCACCGTATACACGTGCCATCCCGTGGCGTCCTGCCCCGCGGGAAAGGGCGACCGCTTGGCCAGCGGCGTGTCGCCCGAGTACCCGGGCCCGTGCAGCGCCTGGCTCGTCCACCCGGCGTCGCCCACGTTCTCCATCACGTCGATCTCGCCCGTGGCCGGCCAGTCGCCCGCGCCCAGCAGCCAGAACGCCGGCCACAGCCCCGCCCCCGCCGGAAGCCGGATGCGCGCCGACGCCGTTCCGTGCGTGAACTGAAAGTGGTCGCGCGTAATCAGCCGCCCGCTGATGAAGTCGAACCGGTTTCCCTCGCCCGTCACGAACCCCGGCCGCCAGCGCGGGTGAATGACCAGCGCCGCGCCGTCCCCCGCGCCCTCCGCCTGGGCGCCGCGCGCCACGTACAGCGTGGACGCGCTGTCCACGTACGCCTGCTGCTCGTTGTTCACCGAGCCGCCCCACACCTCCACCGTCCACCGCGAGCGGTCCGGCGCGGCCCCGGCGAACTCGTCCTCGAACAGCACCTGCGGCGCGGGCGGCGGGGCCGGTACGCCGCTTCCGCCGTCCGTGCGGGTGCACCCCGCCATCACCGCCAGTGCGAGTGCGGCGGCCGTGTGCCGTGTGATCATGTGCGGTTTTCCGGTGAGGGGATCGCGTCCCGCGGCGGGGGCGCAACAAGGCTCTTGCGGGAAGGGGCAACAGCGCTGTATCTGTTCTGCAATTCATTTGTCAGGGATTCTGCCAAATTCAGCGGAGCCCCGCAATCCCCTCCCCGAACACCTGTCACGATGAACGCACGGCTCTCCTCACCGCCCCGGGCGGCGCTCATGCTGTCTGTGGCGCTAGCCGGCATCGCGGCCGCCTCGTGTACTCCCGGCAGCCAGATCGGCTCCACGGCCCAGAACGCCGGCCCGGCCCGCGCGGGCGGCGCCGGCGCGTTCGCGCCGTACGACGCGCAGGCCCGCCGCCTGCTGGCGCAGATGACGCTGGCGGAAAAGATCGGCCAGATGACGCAGGCCGACCACGAATTCATCAAGGATCCCGCGGACGTGCAGCGGTACTTCCTGGGATCCGTGCTCAGCGGCGGCAGCTCCGATCCGGCGTCCGGCAACAACCCGCGCGACTGGGAGGGGATGTACACCAACTACCAGCGCATCGCGGTGGGCACGCGCCTCAAGATCCCGCTGCTGTACGGGGTAGACGCGGTGCACGGCCACAACAACGTGCTGGGCGCCGTCGTCTTTCCGCACAACATCGGGCTGGGCGCCACGCGCAATCCGCAGCTGGTGCAGCGCATCGGGCAGATCACCGCCGACGAGGTGCGCGCCACCGGCCCCAACTGGGCGTTCGCGCCGTGCATCTGCGTGCCGCGCGACGAGCGCTGGGGCCGCACGTACGAAGGCTTTTCCGAAGATCCTCAGCTCGTCTCCACGCTGGGCGAGGCGGCCGTGCGCGGCCTGCAGGGGCGCAGCCTGAACGATCCGCTCACGGTTCTGGCCAGCTCCAAGCACTTCGCCGGCGACGGCGCCACCAGCATGGGCACCGGCGGGCCGGACAAGCGCTTCCTGGACCAGGGCGACGCGCGGATGGACGAGGCCACCCTGCGCCGCATCCACATCTTCCCCTACAAGGCGGCGGTGGACGCGGGCGTGGGCAGCATCATGCCCTCGTACAACAGCTGGAACGGGGTCAAGGTCTCCGGCATCCGCTACCTGCTCACCGACGTGCTCAAGGGCGAGCTGGGCTTTGGCGGCTTCCTGATCAGCGACTACCGCGCGGTGGACCAGATCGACCCGGACTACAAGACGGCGATTGAAAAGTCCATCAACGCCGGGATGGACATGGTGATGGTGCCGGACCGCTACCCGGAGTTCATCCGCCTGCTCACCGAGCTGGTGAATGAGAACCGGGTGCCCATGTCGCGCATCGACGACGCGGTCGTTCGCATCCTTCGCGTCAAGATCGCGATGGGGCTGATGGACCCCAGCTGGACGCCGCAGCCGGACGCGGCGGCGCGCTCGCGCTTTGGATCGGCCGAGCACCGGGCGGTGGCGCGGCAGGCGGTGCGCGAGTCGATGGTGCTGCTCAAGAACGATCGCGGCGCGCTGCCCATCCGCTCCGGCCTGCGCCGCATTCACGTGGCCGGCCGCAGCGCCGACAACCTGGGCTTCCAGACCGGCGGCTGGACGGTGGACTGGCAGGGCAAGAGCGGCGAGGTGATGCCGGGCGGAACGACGGTGCTGGCGGCCATCCGCAAGGCGGCGGGAAGCGGCACGCAGGTGACGTTCGCGCAGAACGGCACCGGCGCGGCGGGCGCGGACCTGGGCGTGGTGGTGATCGGCGAGCCGCCCTACGCCGAGGGCCAGGGCGACCGCGCGGACCTGTCGCTGGACCCGGCGGACGCGGCTTCGGTGGCGGCGATGAAGGCGGCGGGGATTCCGGTGGTGGTGGTGCTGATTTCCGGGCGCCCGATGATCCTGGGCCCGGTGCTGGAGCAGGCGGACGCGCTGGTGGCCGCGTGGCTGCCGGGCACGGAGGGTGACGGCGTGGCGGACGTGCTGTTCGGCGCGTACAAGCCCACGGGCAAGCTGTCGTACAGCTGGCCGGCATCCATGGCGCAGATCCCCATCAACGTGGGCGACGCGGACTACCGTCCGCTCTTCCCGTTCGGCTTCGGGCTGACGTACTGACGCCCGTCCACGCAGTCTGAGGCCCGTTTCCGGGCCTCATCAACGGCCGGCTTCCCGAACGGGGAGCCGGCCGTTTTCGTTCGGTTGGCGGGCTCCACGGCGGCCCCCACCCGGGCCGGCACCACCGGCCCACCCTCCCCCAAAAAAGACTGGGGGAGGGTTGGGGAGGGCGGATGGTTCGGTGCGTGGAGCGGAGACCGGCATGTGCGCGAAGTCTGTTGAGCGAATGAATCCGCCGCTCAAACAGCGCTAACCCCCGACACCGGCCGCTGGCGCGTCCGATTCGGGGCTTCAACTGCGTCGGGGAACACCACCACGGCACACCGCGCCGCGAGCCGAACCCGCCCCCGCGCTGAACGGCTCCCCCTCTCCCGCGGAGCGGGTGGAGGGGGTTGGGGGGAGGGGGCCCCATCCGGCCGCGCCACGCCATCCGGAACGCGATGAGTTGCCGTTCTCCCCTCTCCGTGCGGCAGTTTGCACGGGGAGGGGCCGGGGGAGGGGCCCGCGAGGCCGGGGACGCTCACCGAACCCCGTCGCCCACAGACCGTCGTTGCCGTGTGCTCCCTCTCCCACATCCGTTCGTGGGAGAGGGTCGTCGTGCGCAGCAAGCGGGGTGAGGGCCCCCGCCCGCGGCCGCGCCACCCTCCGTTCCCGGCCCGATACTCATCCACTGCATCCAGGCTGATCGCCATCCAAGGAAATCGGGGCTGATCATCATCATCTCATCATCTACAGCTCCACCACGCAAACCAGCCCCGCGACGATGCTCGTCGCGGGGCTGTCTGTTGTCCCTGGATCGCTGCGGATCGCGGACCTGCCCGCCCGCGATCCGCCCTTCACCCGCCGCGGATCAGCGCCAGGTGAACGTGGCCACGGACTGCGCGGGCAGCGTGTGCGTAAACATCCGCCCGCCCTGCCGCACGCCGTAGGTGCGCTCCTGCGTGGTCGTGTTCACCACCAGCAGCGCCTTGCGGCCGTCGGGGTTCACGAACGCGGCGCTCTCCATTCCGCTCAGCCCGCTCCCCGACTCCACCCGCACCGCGCCCGGCCGCACGAAGCGGCTGGCGTGCGCCAGGGCGAAGTACTCCTCGTTGCGCACGTACCCGCCGCTCACCGGGTCGATCGTGACCACGCCCCGGCAGTTGCCGCAGCCGCCCAGGTGCGGCCCGCCCTGCGGGTCCAGCGCCAGGTTCCAGAACGCCACGCCGCGCGCCCAGTTGCGCGTCGTCCCCACGATCAGCGTGCGGCTAAAGTAGACCAGGTTCTCGCCGAAGTTGGTGGCCCACTGCCCGCCCGAGCACTCCGTAAAGAACACGTCCTTGTCGGGATGCGCGTTGCGCACGGTGCTCTGCGCGCTCACGTCGCCGCCGTAGCAGTGCCACGCCACGCCGTCGATGTAGCCGCGCGCCGTGGCGTCGCTCAGCGTGCCCAGCGGCGAGTTGGGCTCGTCCCAGTTGTGGTCCCAGTCCCAGATCAGCGTGTTCAATCCCTCGCGCTGCAGCGCCGGCCCCAGGTGCCCGCCGATGAATGCCGCGCGCTCCGGCGGGTCCATCCGCATCCCGGGATAGTTGTCCGGCTCGAAGTGCGGCTCGTTCTGAATCGTAAGCGCCTGCACCGTCACGCCTTCCGCCTGGTACGCCTTGAGGAAGCGGATGAAGTAGTTGGCGTGCGCGGGATACGCTTCCGGACGCAGGTGGCCCTTGATCATGCTGCGCGTCGTCTTCATCCACGCGGGGGCGCTCCACGGCGAGGCCACCAGCATCATCTGCGGGTTGATGGCGCGCGACTGCTGAATCACCGGCAGCATGGCCTCGCGGTCACGCTGAATGCTGAAGTGCGTCATCGAGGGATCGTCCGCGCCGCCCGGTGCGTCGTCGTACGACCAGTGCTCGCGCGAAAAGTCCGACGAGCCCATCGTCATCCGCATGAAGCTCAGCCCCAGGCCGCTGGTGGGGCTGAACAGGTCGTTCAGCAGCCCCTGCCGCTGGTCGGCCCGCATCTTCGTCTGGATCAGCCACGTGGACGCATCGGTGAACGCCGCGCCGAAGCCCACCATGGTCTGGTACGTCCGCGACGTATCCACGTTGATCACCAGCTCGGGCGCGGCCGCCGTGGTGAAGCGCACGCCCGCGCTGTCCAGGAACTTCGTGCGGTTCCCCGTGGTTACGAACGCCCGCACCTGCGCAGTGGTGGTGTCCACCGGCACCGGCGGAACGGTGGGCGTGGTGCCCCCGCCGCCGTTGCCGCCGCACGCCGCCAGCGCCACCAGCGCCGCAACTCCCAGCCGGCCCGTCGTCATCCCGCTCACGCGGCCCTCCCCTTCACGCGCGATCCGCGGAATCCGTAGAACACGATGTACAGGTAGCAGAGCGCGGGAAGCAGGAAAGCCGCCTGCAGCCCGGACGAGTCCGCCATGGCGCCGAACGCCACGGGGATCAGCGCGCCGCCCACGATGGCCATCACCAGCAGAGACGAACCCTCGCCGGTCAGCGGGCCCAGACTGTCGATGGCCAGGGCAAAGATGGTGGGGAACATGATGGAGTTGCACAGGCCCACCGCCAGAATCGCCCAGAACGCCACCTGTCCGCTGCTCACCGCGGCCAGCGCGGTCAAGGCGGCGGCGCCCACGGCAAACCCGCCCAGCAGCATGCCGGGGCGAAAGCGCCGCAGCAGCGCCGAGCCCACGAAGCGGCCGATCATGGCGCCGCCCCAGTAGAACGACACGTAGCCCGCGGCCGTCTTTTCGTCCATCCCCGCGATTTCCGGCAGGGCAAAGAAGTTCACCAGGAAGCTGCCGATGGACACCTCGGCGCCCACGTACACGAAGATCGCCGCCACACCCAGCGCCAGGTGGCTGCGGTGCCACGCGCGCCCGGTGGGCATGTGGTCGCTCACCACCTCGCCGCCCGCCTCACGCTCGATCTCCGAGATGCGCGGCAGCTTGAACGCCGCCATCAGCCCGGCGACGATGAACAGCGCGATGGCAATGCCCAGATACGGCACCTGCACGGCGCGCGCGTCCGCCAGCGCGGCGGCTTCCTTGGACTGCCCCGGCACGGTGGCGCCCAGGATCAGCGCGCCGCCCACCAGCGGCGCCACGGTGGTGCCCAGAGAGTTGAACGCCTGCGTCAGCGTAAGCCGGCTGCTGGCGGTGGCCGGGTCACCCAGCACCGTCACGTACGGGTTTGCCGCCACCTGCAGCACCGTAATTCCGCTCGCCAGAACGAACAGCGCAAGCAGGAACAGCGGATACGACTGCACGTTCGCGGCGGGAAGAAACAGAAGCGCGCCCACGCCGGCCGTCACCAGCCCGGCCACGATGCCGCGCTTGTAGCCCAGCCGCCGGATCAGCCAGCCGGAAGGCAGCGCGACCAGAAAGTACGCGCCAAAGAAGGTGAACTGCACCAACGCCGCCTGCACGTAGTCCAGATCAAACACCCCTTTCAGGTGCGGGATCAGGATGTCGTTGAGGCAGGTGAGAAAGCCCCAGATGAAGAACAGGCCGGTGACCGCCGCAAAGGCGGTGCGGTAGTCGGTCGTGCCGGACACGGTGCCCGCGCGGGCGGCGGGCCTGGGCGCGGCCGTACTGGTAGGGATGGACAACGGGCCTCCGGGATCGGGGTTCAAGCCACCGGTAAAGAGTTGTGGGGCGCGGTCCCCCTGCCCCGCCCCGCCACCGGTGAGGCAGGGAGGGCAGACGCGGGAACCGTCCGTTCAGGGCAGGCGCGCGTTCGTCCGGTGCTTCACCGGCCGTGGAGCGCCGCGGCACGAGCCCGCCGGCGTCTCCTTCACGCGCCTCCCTCCGTCGTGTTGCAGATCGGGACGATCCGGTTGATCGAGACGCCGGGCCGATCAGTGGACTCAGCCGATTCGGTCGATCGAGGCGATTCGGTCGATGGAGAAGCGCCCGTCGATCGAGGACGATCCGGTCGCCTCCAGTCGATCAGGCCGATGGATCGAATCCAGTCGATCAACCGCCTCCATCGATCAACCCCGTCAGGCCAAGCCCGATCAGCCGATGCCGATCAGCGCTTCCTTGGATCGACCGGATGCAGCGCATCGCCCGCCGCGGACAACGGTCGTCCGGGCGGCGGAGATGCGGGGGTGGATGGAATGCGGCGAACCGCGGGTCATCCACCCGCACGATCACACGCGCGCGGCGGCGGCGTAGCGCGCGGCGCCCAGCAGCGCGGCCCGCGGCTCCAGAATCAGGTGCACGGGAAAGCGCGCCGCCACGTCCGACATCACGCCCTTGCGCAGATAGCCCTCGCGGAACGCGCGGCCCCGCAGCACCGGCCGCAGCTTGGGCGGAATGCCGCCGCCCACGAACACGCCGCCCGTGGCCAGCGTGCGCAGCGCCAGGTTGCCCGCCTCCGCGCCCAGGATGGCGGCAAAGAGCGAAAGCGTGCGCCGGCTTACCGGGCACGCGCCGCGCAGCCCCGCGTCGGCGATCACCGGCGTGGGGTCGTCGGCCGCGGCCAGCGCCGCGGTGAGCCACGCGGGCTCGGCGATGCCAGTGCGCGCGCGCAGGTAGTGGTACAGGTTGGGAATGCCGTGGCCGGAGCAGACGCGCTCGTAGCTCACGTGCTCGTACTGGCGCTGCAGCCAGGTCAGCAGCCCGCGCTGCGTGGCGCCGCGCGGCGCAAAGTCGGTGTGCCCGCCCTCGCTGGGGAGCGCGGCCTCGCGCCCGTCGCCGTCGCTGAGCAGCGCGCCCTCGCCCAGCCCGGTGCCCACCGCGATCACCGCGCGCGTGCCGGAGGGCTCCGGCGCGCCCGGGTGCAGCGTGCACAGCTGGTCCGGGCGCAGCGACGACAGCGCGTACGCCGTGGCCTGCAGATCGTTGATCAGCCGCACCGGCCCCGTGCCCAGCGACGCGGCCAGCCGTTCCTCATCCAGCACCCAGGGCAGGTTGGTAATGCTCGCCCGCCCGTCGATCACGGGGCCCGCCACGCTCAGGCACACACCGTCCACCGGGGTGGAGACGCGGCCCAGAAAGGCGCGCATCACGTCATCCGGCGCGGCGTGGTCGCGGCTGGCAAAGGTCATTTCCGCCAGCACCTCGCCCCCGCCGTTCACCAGGGCCAGCATCGTCTTGGTGCCGCCCACGTCGCCGGCCAGCAGCAGCGGCCCGGGAGCCGGCCCGGGCGACGCGACCCGCTCCACGCCCGCCGCTTCCCGCAGTTGCACGCTCATTCAATCCAGCGATTCAGAGTGTCTGGTACGTCCGGGGCGGCCCGGTGCACGGGCCGCCCCGCCGGTCTTTGGAAATCATCCGTTCACGCTCGCGAAAGGCGGGGCGCCCACGGGCGCCCCGCCTTTTTCCGCCCAGCGCCGCTTACCAGCCCGGGTTCTGCACCAGGTTGGGGTTGCGGTCCAGCTCGCCCGCGGGAAGCGGAAAGAGCTTGCCCCGCAGCGGGTGTGCCGGCGCGCCGATCTCCACCAGCTTGGCGGCGATGGCCTGCTCCAGCGTGCCGTAGCGCGCCAGGTCGAACCAGCGCTGCCCCTCCAGGATGAACTCGCGGCGGCGCTCGGCGCGGATGGCGTCGCGCAGCCCGCCCTGGCCCAGCCCGCTCACCGGGGCGATGCCGGCGCGCACCCGCACCATGTTCAGCGCCGCCTCGGCCGACATCCCGCTGGCCGCCCCGCCCTCGTTCACCGCCTCGGCGTACATCAGCAGCACGTCGGCGTAGCGCAGGATGATCCAGTTGTTGTCGTTGGCGCCCCAGCCGCGCTGCGTGCGGTTGCGGGTGTCGCCCTCGTCCAGGTACTTGTTGATGCCGTTCTGCGACGGGAGGGAGAAGGTGATCACCCGCCCCGTGCGGTCCGTGTACGGCGACGTGATGAACGTGTTGCCCAGGCCGCGCTGGTCGCTGGCCGCAAAGAGCGACGTCACCGAACCCGGCAGGTACATGAGCCCGTACGCGTCGCCGCCCGGATACGTGGCGGGAAGCGCGAACAGCGTCACCACGCTCCCGGCGCCCGGGTCCAGCGTGCCGTCGTAGTTGAGCTCGAAGATGTTCTCGGTGTTGCTGGGCTGGAACTCGTTGCCGATGGCGAACACGTCCTTCCACCTGGCCAGCAGCCCGTAGCGGCCGCTGTTGATGACCTGCGCGGCGCGCTGCGCCGCCGGCCCGTACTCGTGCTGCTGCAGGTGCACCTTGGCCAGCAGCGCCAGCGCCGCGCCCGAGGTGGCGCGTCCCGCGTCGGCGCCCTCGTGGCGGGCCGGAAGCGTGCCCGCGGCTTCCGTAAGGTCCGCCTCGATCAGCATGTACACCGAGTCCGCCGGCGAGCGCGACGGCGTCACGTCGTCCAGCGAGGTCACCTCGTGCACCAGCAGCGGCACGTCGCCGTAGAAGCGCACCAGGTCAAAGTAGGCCAGCGCGCGAAGGAAGCGGGCCTCGCTCAGCAGCCGCGCCTTGAGCGGGGCTTCCATGGTGATGCCCGGCACCCGGTCCAGCACCGCGTTGGCGCGGTTGATGATCTTGTACCCGTTCCCCCACACGTCCCCCATGGGGAACTCCGTGGCGTCGAACGTCCACTTGCTCATCCGCTGGCCGTCGGAGCCGAAGTTGGGGCTCGCGTCGATGTCGTCCGTGGCCACGTCCGACATGTACCAGTAGGCCAGCTGGTGCATCCACTTCTGCTGCTCGTACACCCCGTTCACCGCCGCCACTGCGTCCGACGACGTCTTGTAGAAGTTGTCGGGGGCGAGCATGTCTTCCGGTTCCGGATCCAGAAAGCTGTCGCAGGAGGCCGTGGCCGCCAGGGCGGGAATCATTCCCGCCAGGGCGAGCCGGCGCAGGGCGCTCCGCCAGAAAGGCTGCTTGGTCATGGTCTTGTGCCTGGCTCCGTCGGAGGTCAGTAGGTGGCGGAAAAGCCGATGGTCAGCTGGCGGGGCTGCGGATACGATCCGAAGTCGAAGCCCTGGGCCAGGTTGCTGCCGGCGTACTCCGTGATTTCCGGGTCGAAGCCCGAGTAGTCGGTGACGGTGAAGAAGTTCTGCGCGCTCACGTAGACCTGCAGGTGGTCCACGTTGCCCAGCCCGCCGCGGCGCAGCACCGAGTACGGCAGCGTGTAGCCCAGGCGGATGTTCTTGCCGCGGACGTACGAGCCGTCCTCGATGAACAGGTCCGAGGGCCGGCTGTCGAAGGTGTTGCCGATGCGCGGCGTGGGAATGCCCTCGCCGCCTTCCAGCACGTCCTTGAGCTGGTTGGCGTTGCCGGCGGCGCTGGTGAGCAGGGCGCGGTTGATGTTGTAGATCTCGTTGCCCACCGACCACTGGATGAAGACGCTCAGGTCCAGCGGGCCGTAGGTGAGGCGGTTGTTGAAGCCGCCGATGTAGTCCGGCTGCGCGTTGCCCAGCAGTTCGCGGTCGGAGTTGTTCACCTGCCCGTCGCCGTTCAGGTCGGCGTACACCGGCTGGCCGTTCTCCATCCCCGCGTAGCGGAACCCGAAGAACGAGTTGGTGGGCTCGCCCACGCGCAGAATGGTGGGGTTCTGGTTGGCGCCCGAGCCCACGCCCACCGGGGCCAGGATCTCGTTCTCCACGCCCAGCCGCGCCACCTTGTTGCGGTTGAACGACAGGTTCAGCGAGCTTTCCCAGCCCAGCGGGCCGGTCAGGTTCACCGTGCGCAGGCCCAGCTCAAAGCCGTGGTTGCGCACTTCGCCCACGTTCTGCAGCGAGGTGCCGAAGCCCGACGTCGCCGGAATGGGCACGTACAGCAGCAGGTCGTGCGTGCGCTTGTCGTAGTAGTCCGCCGTCACCGACACGCGGTTGTCCAGGAAGCCCGCGTCGATGCCCGCGTTCAGCTGGTCGGTGGTTTCCCACTTCAGGTCCGGGTTGGCCAGCGTGCTGGGCACGAAGCCGATGCCGCGGCTGCCGCCGAAGGCGTACACGGTGGAGCCCAGGGTGGCCAGCGAGGCGTAGTTGCCGATGTCCTGGTTGCCGGTGCGGCCGTAGCTCACCCGCAGCTTCAGGTCGTCAAACAGCCCCAGGTTGCGGATGAAGTCTTCCTGCGAGGCGCGCCAGGCCAGCGCGGCCGACGGGAAGAAGGCGTACTGGTTCCCCTCGCCGAACTTGCTGGAGCCGTCCACGCGGCCGGTGAGCGTCACAAGGTAGCGGTCCGACAGGTTCAGGTTGGCGCGGGAGAAGTACGAGAGCAGCGACGAGTGTGGGGCACCCGTCCACACGCCCACGAACGTTCCGGCGGTGTTCAGCCCGTTCTCGGCCAGCGCGTCGGTGGAAAAGTTCTGCCCGGTGCCCGACACCCACTCGGCGTTGATGCGCTGCAGCGACATGCCGCCCAGCAGGTCAAGCTCGTGCGCGCCCAGGGCGGTGTTGTAGCGCAGCGTGTTCTCGTTCTGCCAGCTGGTGGTCTGCGCCTGCCCGCGGCTGCCGTAGCCGTTGTTGTTGACGCCCGGGTAGGTGTTGCTGGGCGAAAAGAAGTTCTGCGTGGAGTTCAGGTAGTCCAGCCCCAGCGTGGTGCGGAACACCAGCCCCGGCACCAGGTCCAGCTCGCCGAACACGTTGCCGATGGCGCGGTTCTGCTTTTCTTCGTTGGTGATGAGCAGCGCCGAGGCCACCGGGTTGGCGAACATGCGGCCCGACAGCGCGTTGGTGCCGGTGAAGAACTCGCCGGTTTCCGTGTACGGGGCCAGCGTGGGGGGCGCCATGATGGCGTTCAGCACCACCGACGGCACTTCCTGCCCGGCGCCGCCGTTGGGGAGCACGTTGCCCACCGAGCGGCTGAAGGTCAGGCGGTTGCCGATGCGCAGCCGGGAGCTGATGCGCTGGTCCAGGTTCAGGCGGAAGGTGCCGCGGTCCATGTTGGTGCCGATGACCACGCCGTCGTTCTGCAGCAGGCTGCCGCTGATGTGGTACTGCGTGGCCTCGCTGCCGCCGGAGAACGCCAGTTCCACGTTGCGCACGGGGGCGCGGCGAAAGATTTCGTCCTGCCAGTCGGTGCCCGCGCCCAGCGCCGAAATCTCGGCGTCGGTGTAGCGGCGGGGCTGTCCGGCGTTCACGGCCGCCGTGTTCACCAGCCCGGCGAACTCCCGCGCGTTCAGCACCGGCAGCGTGCGCCGCACTTCCGACATCCCGTAGTAGGAGCCGAAGGTGACGGTGTTGGCGCCGGCCCGGCCGCGCTTGGTGGTGATGAGAATGACGCCGTTGGCGCCGCGCGCGCCGTAGATGCTGGTGGCCGAGGCGTCCTTGAGCACTTCCACCGACTCGATGTCGTCGGGGTTCATGGCCGCCAGCGGGTTCAGGCCGCGCATGGCCTGGCTCATCAGCGTTCCCGTGGTGGACTCGCCCAGGTTGTTGCTCACGGGCACGCCGTCAATCACGTACAGCGGGTCGTTGCCGGCGCTGATGGAGTTGCCGCCGCGGATGCGCACCGACGAAACCGCGCCGGGCTGTCCGCTTCCCGTCACCACCTGCACGCCGGCCACGCGGCCCTGCAGCCCCTGCTCCAGCGTGGTCACGGGCGCCGCCTCAAGCTCCTCGGCCGTGACCGAGGCCACGGCGCCGGTCACGTTGCGGCGCGACTGCGTTCCGTATCCCACCGCCACCACTTCGTCCAGCAGCAGCGCCTGCGCGCTCAGGCGGAAGTCCGCCGTGGTGGTGCCTCCGGCCGTGGTGGTCACCGTCTGCTGGCTGGGCGCGTGGCCCAGCAGGGAGGCGCGCAGCGTGTGGCTGCCGGGCACCGTGGTCAGGCGGTACCGTCCGTCCGCCGTGGTGACGGCGCCGGTGGGAGTGCCCACCACTTCCACGCGGGCGCCGGCCAGCGGCTCACCCTCGGAGCTGGTGACCCGGCCGGTAACCTGGCTCGTCCCCTGGGCAAACACGCCAGTGGGGAGCAGGACCGCGACCAGGGTCAGGATCTTGGCCCATCGCATTGCAGAACCTCCGAGAGCAGGGTGTGGTGTGACTGCGGGAAAAAAACGCCGGCCGGCCGTTGTGGCGGGCTGGGTGGAAAGCCAGGGGTGAGTACGAGACACCCTCCGGAGTAACGGCAATGCGGGGTCGTGGAACTGTGCTTCCGGCAGGGCTCGGGGGCGGGCGGCGGGGCCGCCGGGTCACGCGGGCCATATTGGAAGAACTTCTTACAAATTCGACGTGCGTAACAATTGTGCTTCGGGAATTCATTTGTCAATACCTCTGACAAATGCCGTGCGGCCCCGGCGGTGCCCCGTGGATGGGGCCGGCGGGGCCGTGCGCCTGCAAGTCGTTTGGGGAGATAAGTTTCAAAGGTGATAAGATGAATCTGGACGACGGGTGCCGGCCTCATCATCCCGGCCGATCAGGGGAGGTGGATCAGTGGACTGGGTCGGAGAGGTGGATCGGGGGATGGCGGGATGGAGGACGCGGACGCGACGGGCGGGCCTACGGGCGGCCCCCACCCGGGCCGGCACCACCGGCCCACCCTCCCCCAAAAAAGACTGGGGGAGGGTTGGGCGTGGCGGATGGCCCGGTCGGTGACACGAAGAGTGCCGCGGCGAGCGGATGCGGGGGACGCGATAGCGTAGATGGAGGCGGTGCGCGGACCCGCGGAGCCCGTTGAGCGGATGAATCCGCCGCTCGAACAGCGCAAAGCCCCGACTCGCGGCCGCTGTCGCGTCCACGATCGGGGCTTCAAATGCATGCGGAGAACATCCAGCGGGGGTGGCGCCGCGAGCCGAAGTCCTGCCCGCGCCGAACGGCTCCCCCTCTCCCGCGGAGCGGGTGGAGGGGGCTGGGGGGAGGGGGCCCTCTCCGGCGGCACATCATCGTCCGAGAACGAACTGAGTTGCCGTTCTCCCCTCTCCGTGCGGCAGTTTGCACGGGGAGGGGCCGGGGGTGGGGCCTGCGAGGCCGGGGGACGCTCACCGAAGCCCGCCGCCCGCACCACCCTCATCGACCACCCACCATCCATCCACCCCTCCCCCGCCCTACACCTCCGCCAGCACGTCCATCGCGTGCCTCACCAGTTCCGCCGGTCCGTACGGCTTGGGCAGAAAGTGCGCGCCGGGCTCGAACGTTTCCGGCCGCAGCACCGAATCCTCCGTGAACCCGGAGGTAAAGATCACCCGCGTCTCCGGCCGCGACTCGGACAGGCGCCGCGCCAGCTCGCGCCCACCCATCCGCGGCATCACCACGTCCGTCACCACCAGGTCGATGCGCCCGTCGTAGGCCGCGGCCACCTTCAGCCCCTCTTCGCCGTCCCCCGCGTCCAGCACGGTGTAGCCGCTGCGCGTGAGCGCGCGCGAGCCCACCAGGCGCACGGCGGCGTTGTCTTCCACCAGCAGCACCGTGCCGCTTCCCCGCGCGGCGTGCGTCCCCGCGCCGGCACCGGCCTCCGGCGCGTCCACTTCCGCCGCCACGCTGGGCAGAAAAACCTCGAACCGCGTGCCCCGGTCCGGCTCGCTGGCCACGTCGATCCATCCCCCGCTCTGCTGCACGATGCCGTACACCGTCGCCAGCCCCAGCCCCGTGCCGTGCCCCTCGGCCTTGGTGGTAAAGAACGGTTCGAAGATGCGCCCCAGCGCCGCCGGCTCGATCCCGTGCCCCGTGTCGGTCACGGACAGCACGACGTACGGCCCCGCGGGAAGCTCGAACCCGGCGCGCAGCTCCGGCTGCTCCAGCCGCACCGCGTCCGTGCGGATCAGCAGCCGCCCGCCGTCGGGCATGGCGTCGCGCGCGTTGACGGCCAGGTTCAGAATCACCTGCTCCATCTGCGTGGGGTCCGCCTTTACCGGCGGCAGCGACCCGTGCAGCCGCAGCACCACATCCACGTGCTCCGCGATCAGCCGGCTGAGCATCTTGTGCATCCCGGAAACGACGGCGTCCAGGTCCAGCAGCCGGGGCTGCAGCACCTGCTGCCGGCTGAAGGCCAGCAGCTGCCGGGTGAGCGCCGCCGCCCGGTCCGCCGCCTGCTTGATCTCCCCCAGCTGCTCGCACAGGTCGTCGTCGCCGCCGCGGTCCAGAATCAGCAGGTCCGCGTTGCCGCCGATGACGGTGAGCAGGTTGTTGAAGTCGTGCGCCACGCCGCCCGCCAGCCGCCCCACCGCCTCCATCTTCTGCGCCTGCGCCAGCTTCTGCTGGCTGCGGCGCAGCGCCTCCTCGCTCCGCCGCCGCTCGCTCACGTCGCGCATGATGCGCGTGGCAAAGCGGCGCCCCCCCACATCCCACAGCGCCAGCGACGCCTCCAGCGGAAACTCCGTCCCGTCGCGCCGCATTCCCACCAGCTCCAGCGTGGTGTCCTGCAGCGACAGGTCGCCGGTGTGCGCCATGCGCTGCACCCCGGCGCGGTGCCTTTCGCGGAACCGCTCCGGCATCATGATCTCCAGCGCCTGCCCCAGCGCCTCGGCCTCGCAGTAGCCGAAGACGGTTTCCGCGCCCCGGTTCCACGACACGATGCACCCTTCGGAGTCGATGGTCACGATGGCGTCGGCGGCGGAGTGCGTCACCGAGCGGAACTTGAGCTCCGACGCCCGCAGCGCGTCCTCGGCCTGCCTGCGCTCGGTGATGTCGCGGTTGATGGACAGAATGGCCCGCCCGCCGCGGTACGGCACCGCGGTGGCGATCACCTCCACGTGCAGCTCCGCCCCGCCGGCCACGCGCTGCACCAGCTCAAAGTGCCGCGGCACCCCCGGCTTGAGCGCCTCCAGCACCCGCGCCCGCCCCATCTCCGCGTCCACCGACACCGCCTCCATGGCCATCCCCACGAACTGCTCGCGCGGATAGCCGTACAGCTCGCAGGCGCGCGGATTCACGTCCAGCACCCGCTCGCCGTCGGGGTCGATGATGAGGATGGCGTCGTGCGCGTTCTCGAACAGCCCGCGGTAGTCCGCCTCGCTCCGGCGCAGCGCCTCCTGCGCGGCGTTCTGCTCCTCCCGCAGGCGGATGTTGCGCAGCGCCGTGGCCGCCAGCGCGGCCAGCGCCTCCAGCACCTCCACGTCCTGCTCGTCGTACAGCTCCGGCGTGTAGCTCTGCACGGTGATCATCCCCAGCACGTCGCCGCCGCTCAGGATGGGGACGCGGATGCTGCTTTCCGAGCGCACCCCGGTGCCCCACAGGATGCCGCCCCGCGCCGCCGCCTCGGACGAGCGCCGGATGAGCAGCGGGCGGCGGCCGCGGATCACGCCCTCGCCCGGCGTTCCCGCCAGCGGCACCGGGCGGCTGCCGCCGTACACCCCCGCGTCGTAGTCGCCCAGGTACCAGAGCGCCCACTCGTCCGGCAGCAGCGTGGCGAAGGTGAAGGTGTCGGAGGGAATGACGCGGCGGACGGCCTCGGCCAGCACGTCGCGCAGCGCCTCGCGCGACTGCGCGCCGATGGTGGCGCCCGCCGCGGCGGCCACGGCGCGCATGCGCTCCGCCATCTTGTGCGCCTGCCGCTCGCCCGCGCGCAGCGCCTGGTCCGCCGCGCGCCGGGCGGTGATGTCCTCGGCCACGCCCACCACGCGCACCACCGCGCCGGCCGCGTCGCGCACGGGAAAGCCGCGGTCGCGCACCCAGCGCACCTCGCCGTCCGGCCGGACGATGCGGTACTCGAACTCGGTGGCGTCGGCCTGCACCGCGGTGCGGGCGCGCAGCACCGTCCCGCGGTCGTCGGGGTGCACCTTTGCCAGAAAGCGATCCGGATCGCCCATCAGCGTGTCCGGCGACATGTTCCACACCTGCTCGGCGGCGGGGCTCACGTACAGCACCGGGCCGTCCCCCGGGCCCTTGATCCAGAACACCTCGCGGATGTTTTCCGCCAGCTCGCGAAAGCGCTCTTCGCTGTTGCGCAGCGCCTCGGAGGCGGCGCGCTGGGCGGTGTTGTCGGCCACGATGGCCACCGCGCCGGCCACCTCGCCCCCCGGGTTCATGAGCGGCGCGGCGGAAAGGCTCACGTCCACCATCCGCCCGTCCCGGTGCCGCCGCTGCAGCTCCCGCAGCCGGATCCCGGGCGCGGCGGGGCCCTGCGCCAGCAGCGTGCGCAGCAGTTCGCCCTGCTCTTCCGGAATCACGGGCACGGGCTGTCCCAGCACCTCGTCCGCCTTCCACCCGAAGACGCGCTCCGCCGCGGGGTTCCACAGGGTCACGGCCCCGGCGGTGTCCACCGCCATCACCGCCAGCGGCGACGACTGGATCACCGCGTCCAGCATGCGGTCGGCTTCGCGCAGCCGCTGCTCGGCCGCCTTGCGGTCGGTAATGTCCTGCACCGTCCCGGTAAAGCGCGGCGGCCCGCCCGTGGGGTCCACGGCCGCGGTGCCGTGGGCAAAGATCACCCGCACCTCGCCGTCGGGGCGCACGATGCGCTTTTCAAAGCCGAACTCCTCGCCCGTGGCCGCCGCACGCGCGAACTCCGCCTGAATGCGCTCGCGGTCGTCCGGGTGCACGCACGCCATGTAGCTTTCGCGCGTGAGCACGAATGTTTCCGGGTCCTGCCCGAAGATGCGGTACGCCTCGCGCGACCAGGTGATGGGGGTGCCCGGCCCGCCGCTCTCCCAGCTTCCCAGCTGGGCGATGCGCTGCGCGTCGGCCAGCTGCTGCTCGCGCCGGCGCAGCGCGTCGCCGGCCTTCCGGCGCGAGGTCACGTCCCGCACGTAGACCGACAGCCCGTCGTCCGACGGATACACGTGCACCTCCAGCCACAGCTGCAGCGCGTCGTTGAACTCCTCCACGTTGGCGGTCGCCTGCTCCGCCATGGCGCGGCGGCACGCCTGCTCCAGCGCCGAGTTTTCCGCGCCGGGAATGATGTCGTGCAGCCGCCGTCCCAGCATGGCCTGCCGCGGGCGCCCCAGCAGTTCCTCGGCGGCGCGGTTGGCGTAGGTGCAGGTCCCGCCGGGGTCAAAGGCCAGAAAGCCGTCGGTGATGCGCTCCAGCACGACC
Organism: Longimicrobium terrae; assembly: GCF_014202995.1. Taxonomy (NCBI): domain Bacteria; kingdom Pseudomonadati; phylum Gemmatimonadota; class Longimicrobiia; order Longimicrobiales; family Longimicrobiaceae; genus Longimicrobium; species Longimicrobium terrae. The sequence continues at coordinate 19,948 of NZ_JACHIA010000032.1, read as the reverse complement.
GCGGCGTGGGTGCGCGCGCGCAGGTCGATGCGCGCGCCGTACACGGCCAGCAGCAGCAGGGTGCCCGCCGCCAGCGCCACCGCCGTGGTCAGCGCCGTGTTGCCCGGCACGAAGTCGCGCGGCACGGGCAGGGCGGCGCCGACGGCCCCGAAGCGCGCGGCAAAGGTGCCCGTGTGGTGCGCCAGCGCCACGGCGCAGCCCAGAACCACCGAGGCCGCGCCGCGCTGCCACTCCGGCCGGCGGTCTTCGGGATCGCGCAGGTGAAACGCCACCCACAGGCCGCACAGGGAAACGACGGTGATGACCAGCCCGGAAAGCAGCACCCGCTCGGGTTCAAAGTGCACCACCACCGGGCCGTCCATCCCCGAAAGGTTCAGGAACAGCATTCCCGTGAACCCCGCCCCCATCACCAGCCCGGCGATCCCGAAGCGCCGGCCGGGGAGCGTGGGGCCGGTGGCCGTGTGCAGCGCCACCAGCGAAGCGGCGATCGCAACCATCAGCGCGAACACCGAATCCGGCACGTCGTGGCCGATGGGGACGGGGAGGCGCAACGCGAGCAGGCCCACGAAGTTCATGCTCCAGATCCCCGTGCCCAGCGCGATCCCGCCCGCAACCAGCCATCGCTGGTGGGCGCTCCCGCGGGACGCCGTAACGCGCCCCGCCAGCACCAGCGCGGCGTACGAGGCCACGATGGCGATGGCGAGGGAAAGAAGAACCAGCGGGACCGAGTGGGTGGGGTTCATGAGCGGAACTCTGCGGCCGGTATCGGAGGGAGCGGGGGGCGGGGACGGAGTGTCGCGGCGGAGCGGGCGCGGCGCGTGGCGCGGCGGGGTCGTGCAACCCGCACAACAGCATGCAGATCACGGGATTGCGGTTCCCGACAGGCTTTTTGGCGCCCCCGCCGCGGGGAGCCGCCCAATGCCGCCGCGGGGCCGGAAACAGCTTGCGGATCGCGCGGGGCACAGGCCGCACGCCCACGACCCGGGCGCGCACCACGGGCGTGCACATGTGCACGGGAGAGACCGCGCGGCCGGCGGGTTGTACCCGTTTCGGAACGATCCCGTGATGACGTTCGGCAGGGCCGCGCGCAGGGCGGGGTCTGAGCGGCAGGCGGGGACGGCGATGCGACGCGCCAGGCAGTCGGCCCGCCCCGCGCGGCGGCGGTTCTCCCCTCCCGGTGCGCCGGCCGGGGATGCCGCGGGGATCATCCGGCGGGGGATGGCGGATGGACAAAAAGCGGCGGATCAGGTATCGTGAGATGAATCCCGTCGCACTCTCCAACCGCTCTTCTCGAGGACACCATGGGAAAGATCCGTCTCGCGCTCGAAGATCTGGACGTGCAGTCGTTCGCCACCGCCGAAGCCGCCTCCGGACGCGGCACCGTGCAGGGCGCGGAAGACCAGGTCGTGGAGGGCCCCGCCACCGTCAGCAAGCCTCCGGTCTGCTACATCGAAAGCGGCAACTGTCTGGGCACGCGCTTCGACTATGGCTGCGACACCAGCTACTGCCTCAGCCGCGAGTGCGAGCTTGAAACGGGCCCCGGCTGTGTGATCATGACGGCCGACGGGTGCGACATCGACACACTCATTCCCAACTGCTGACCGCCGCCGCGGGGCGGAGCCGGCACCGGCCCGTCCCCGCGGATGCACAGGGCACGGATGTTGATGATCTTGTGTCCGCAAACGTCAGACACGCTGACCTTGCACCAACCCGCATGGAGAAGCCGATGCGCAAGCTGAGCCTGGACCCGGACGCCCTGACGGTGGATTCGTTCGCGACCGGCGCGGAAGCCGAGCCTCGCGGCACCGTGCAGGCCAACGCGATGGTGGACACCGGCCTGTACAGCTGCGCCGCCAGCTGCCGCTGCCCGTCGCACCACAACACCGAGTGCTGCTGACCTCCCGCCTCCGCGTGCCTGCATGACTCGCGGGACGCGCGGCGGGGCAGATGGACAATAACCCCGGCCATCTCCAAGGATGGCCGGGGTTTTCGCGTTTCCGTGCGGGGATGACGACTCGATCTCGCGCGCGATTCTTCGGACGGATCAGCGCCGCCGATCCGTCCCGGACGGGTGCCCGCGGAGGATCGCGCCGGCGGACCGTCGATCCGGGAAGCGCGGATCGAAGAGCGCTCGCGGATCACTCCGGCGGCAGGCCCACCCACGCGCGAGCCGGGCCCGGCTCGCGAAAGACGCGGTAGCGCTCCGGCTCCGCGTCCACCAGCGCCTCGTACATCCGCGCCATGCCAAAGGTTACGACCGCCGGCGCGTAGATGGCCACCTTGCCCTCCGGCTCTTCGCGATGGTAATCCATGGCGGCGTAGGCCAGGGCGCGCATGCCGGCGGTAGTCACGTTCACCTCCGTAAGCCCGCTCAGGTCGTTCAGTTCCGCCATCCCCGGCACGTACCAGGGCTGGCTCCACACCGCCTCGAATCCGCGCACGAGCGAATCGTCGTCGATCTCGCCAACATAGGTGATGATCCGGACGGTTCCGGTGGGATCGAGTGCGGCGGTGAGCGGCATACGGGTCAGGCTCGCGGACGTGGGACAGGGCTTCAGGCAGATGAATGTCAGTACAAGGTACGTCGTGCCTTGCCACCTGTGAAAGCCTCCTGTCCACCATTCTCCGCCGCCCGTCCGCCGACGCTTGGGTAAGGCATTTCCCCACAGGCGACGGGCGGTTCTGCCCGCGATCCGGAAACAGCGTCGGGAAAAACGGGCGGCGCGGGCGCGGACGATTTCCGCCCCGAGCAGGTGCGGAATCCGGCTCTCCGCGCCGCCTGTCACTTGACGAGTTTCTTTCGCTTGATCGCCGCCTCACGCGGGCAGCCTGGCGTCGTCCGGCGGCCGGGCGTGATGGAAGGGAGTTGCGGCACGGGCAGGAGGACGGATGGGGAGGAAGCGCGAGGCCGCGCGGATGTCCATCTCCGCCACGAATCGTCCACGCCTGCGGGCCGAGCGACGCTTGGCGGATGACCGGCGGCCGCGGGAGGACGGCGCCGGCGGGCGGCGGGAGGGCCTATTCCGCGCGGCGCGGATTTCCGGCTTCCGCCACCAGCGCGGCCAGGGTGCGCATGTAGCTTTCCACGTTGAAGCGCTCCGGGTCCATCACGGCCTGAATGGCGCACCCCTCGATGAACCCCGCCACCACCCCCGCCAGCCCCTCCGCCCCGATCCCGCCGAAGCGCGCCGGGTCCGCGTCCACCACGGCCTGCGCCAGCGGCCGGTACGCGTCGCGGTAGCCGTCCAGCGCGGCGCGAATGGCGCGCTGCACCTCCGGGTGGCGCGTTCCCATCACCCAGAAGTCAAAGAACAGCTCCACGCGCTCGCGCTGGCGCGGAAGGGCCTCCACGTCGCGGCGCAGGGCGGACATCAGCCGCTCGCCCGGCGTGCGGCCGGCCAGCAGCTCCGGCATGTCCGGCCCCACCAGCGTAATGCCCAGCAGCCATTTCAGCAGCGCAACCAGAAGCCCGTCGCGGTTGCCGAAGTGAAAAAACACCAGCCCCTTGCTCACCCCGGCCTCCGCCGCCACGGCCTGCGCGGTCAGCCCGGTCAGGCGCTCGCGCCCGGCCACGCGGTACGCCGCCTTCAGGATCTCGAGCCTGCGCTGTTCTTCGGGGACCTTGCGACCGGGCATTCGCCTTCGTGGTTCGGGATGATCCTGCCTGCGCGCGCCGCGGGGCCGGGGTGGCGGATCGCGCGGAGATCCACGCACGTCATCAGCCACCGCGCGGACGGGGACAGAAACGCGGCGGGGGTGCCGTCCAGACCGGACCGGCACCCCCGCCGCGTTCGTCCGTGGCGCGGAACGCGGTTACGCGGGGCTCAACCGCTCGGCCAGCCGCGCGCAGACGGCTTCCACCACCAGGTGGCGGGCGCGCTCCGCAATCTGGTCCATGCTGGGGGTGCGGGCCAGAGTGCGCTCGGCGTACTGGCGCACCTCATCTACCGAAGGCACGTGCGGCAGGTGCATGGCCGCCATCGCCGTGGCCGCCTGCGACTGCGCGCTGCGGAGGGCGGCGCGCAGGTCTTCCAGGTGCGGCGCGTGGGCCAGCGCGGCGTGCGCCTGCGCGGCGATCCCGTCGATGGGGAACGACGCGGCCAGCTGGCGGGCCACCTTTTCCACCACGGCCGCGCCCAGCTTGCGCTCGTTGTTCACCACCTCGGCCGGCGGCTCGCCCAGTTCCCACACCAGCCCCACCCACGACAGCGCGCGCAGGGCGTAGAACGTCGGGTCGAACTCGTACCAGCGAAAGCCCTGGCGCGTGGAGCGCTGGTAGGCGTGGTGGTTGTTGTGCCACCCCTCGCCCAGCGTGATGATGGCCAGCCACCAGTTGTTGCGACTGTCGTCGCCCGTCACGTAGCGCTGGCTGCCGGTGACGTGCGCCAGCGAGTTGATGAAGAACGTGCCGTGAAACAGCAGCACCGTGCTCCAGAAGAAGCCCACCACCAGCCCCGTCCATCCGCCGAACACGAAGCAGCCCACGGCCAGCACGATGGCGGGAATCAGCGGATAGCGCTCCAGGAGCACCAGTTCGCGGTGCTTCGCCAGATCCGGAACGGCGTCCATCTCCGTTTCGGCGTGCTTGCGGTCAAAGATCCAGCCCACGTGCGAGTACAGAAAGCCGCGCATGCGGGGCGAGTGCACGTCCATTTCCGTGTCGCTGTGGCGGTGGTGATGGCGATGGACGGCGGCCCACCACAGCGCCCCGCGCTGCGCCGAGCTCTGCGCGATCCACGCGAGCACGAACTGCCCGGCGCGGCTGGTCTTGAACGAGCGGTGCGAAAAGTAGCGGTGGTAGCCGGCGGTGATGCCGAACATGCGCACCACGTACAGCACCATGCACACGATCAGCGCGTTCACCGTCACCCCGGTCCAGAACGCCGCGAAGCACGCCAGGTGCACCAGGACGAACGGGATGGTGGCCGGGTAGATGATGTCGTCGTGGAATTCGTCGTCGCTGTGCGCGGCGGCGGCGGGCTGGTGTGCGGACATCGAGGCTCCGGGTTCGAGCAGCGGAAGGAACGACCGGCCCCCTCAGGGTCCGGCGCGTACCCAAAGCTATTGACCCGAAAGTCAATGGTCAACCCGTCGCGTTGATCCGGCCACTCTCGCCACGTGAAGACCCGCCCCAAGGCGTCATCCTGAGAGAGCGTGCGCCACGCTCTCCGTCGCGCCGCATTCCGCGCGACCGAAGGATCTGCTCTCCGCCGAGCCAACGTCGCCACACGCACGCCCGACCGTCACCCGCCCCTGCCGCACAGACGACGCTCCACGTCGTTTCACCACCCCGCGATACGGTTCACCCCACCATCCATACAGTTCACCCCTTTTGCGTCGCCGCCTGATCCGGCGTGACCCTATACTCGCCCGTGGCCGCCGGGGACTCCCGCGGGCACGGGTCTGCCCTTCCGCGTAACAATTTTCCGCGTTCGCACGTCCATCACACAATCCGCACGACAGGCGGAAAACGGAATGCGCCCACCGGGAGCGCCGGAATGACACGAACGCGCGGAACGCCATCCACCTCACACGCCGGCCACTGGGGATTCTGGTGGGCGGCCGTGTCGGTGTGGTGGACGCTGGACGGCGTCACCGCCGCGGGCAGCTACATCCGCATGGCGCGCAAGGCGGGCGAGCCGGCCACGTGGGGCCACGCGCTCAGCACCGGCATGCCCAGCGCGCTCATGTGGATTCCGCCCACCATGCTGGCGCTGTGGACGGCGCGGCGCTTTCCGCTGGACCGCCACAGCTGGCGCCGTCTGGCCCCCGTGCACGCCGCCATCCTGGTGGCCGTCGTCGTGGCCCGCGCGGCCGCCGTGGTGGCGCTCAACCCGTGGATCGGCTGGTACGATGTGCTTCCGCCCTTTCGCGAAGTGGTCGTCACCAGCTTTGCCAACAACACCTTTCTGTACCTGATCCTGGTGGGCTTCGGGCACGCGCTGGTGTACGCCGGGCGCGCGCGCGACCGCGAAGAGCAGCTGGCCAGCGCCGAGCTGAGCGCGCTCAAGATGCAGCTGCATCCCCACTTTCTGTTCAACACGCTCAACGCCATCACCGCGTTCGTGCGCACCGAGCCGCTGGTGGCCGAGCGGATGATCGCGCGCCTCAGCGAGCTGCTGCGCCACACGCTGCAGCACGCCGGCGTGCACGAGGTGGCGCTGGAGGATGAACTGCGCTTTCTGCGCAGTTACCTGGAAATCGAACAGGCGCGGTTCGACGAACGGCTGCGCGTGCGGTGGGACATCGACCCCGCCGTGATCCGGGCGCGCGTCCCCCACCTGATTCTGCAGCCGCTGGTGGAAAACGCCATCCGCCACGGCATCGGGCCGCGCGCGGCGGGCGGCAGGGTGGAGATCGAGGCGCGGCGGCGCGGCGTACGGCTGGAACTCGTGGTCCGCGACCGCGGCGTGGGGATGGATCCGGGAACGGCGCGCACCGGCGTGGGCCTTTCCAACACGCGCGCCCGGCTGCGGCAGCTGTACGGCGCGCAGCACACCATTGAAGTGCAGGGCGCGCCGGGGCGCGGGGTGGAAATCCGCATCACTCTTCCCCTTCGCGCCACGGACGAGGAAGACGACATGCCGGGCGGGGACCATGGCGCGGTGCGGGTCACCGCCCCGGAGGCAGAGATGATGGCCGGCGTCCTTTCCGGCGCCGCGGCTTACGACGAGGAGGCGCGATGATTTCCGTTCTGGTGGTGGATGACGAGCGGCCGGCGCGCCAGCGCATCTGCGCGCTGCTGGAGGGGCACCCGGATTTCGCGGTGGTGGGCGAGTGCGGAAACGGACGCGAGGCGGTCAGCGCCATCCGCGAGATCCATCCCGACCTCGTGTTTCTGGACGTGCAGATGCCGGAGGTGGATGGGTTCGGCGTGGCCGAGGAGATCGGCGCGGACCAGATGCCCATGGTGGTGTTCGCCACCGCCTACGACGAGTTCGCGCTGCGGGCGTTTGACGCGCACGCCATCGACTATCTGCTCAAGCCGTTTGACGAGGAGCGTTTTCAGCGCACGCTGAACCGGGTTCGGGCACAGCTCAGCGGCGGCCGCGCAGACATGGAGGAGCGGCTGCGCGCCCTGGTGCACGAGATGAGCAGCCAGGCCGTGCGGATGGACCGCATTCCCGTCCGGGTAGGGCCGCGCACCCGGTTCGTGGACCTGGCCGACGTGGATTACATGGAGGCGGACGACAACTACGTGCGGCTGCACGTGGGCGAGCGGTCGTACCTGATCCGTGAAACCATGAGCGCGCTGGAAAGCCGGCTGCCGCCTTCGCGCTTCGTGCGCATCCACCGCTCGCTGATTGTGAACGTGGCGCGCGTGCAGGAGGTGGAGCCCGGATTTTCCGGCGAGTACGTGGTGTTTCTCACCTGCGGCGCCCGCCTCACCTCCACGCGGACGTACCGCGCCCGCATCCAGGCCGTGCTGCACCTGTGAACACGGGATGCGCTGAGCGCCGTCCGCGCAGGTCTCGCAACCCGCTCGACCCGCTCGAAACCCGCTCCCCGCCCCGTTCCCGCCCCAAGGCGTCATCCTGAGGGAGCGCGCGACGCCCCCTCCGCCGCGCCGAGTCGTGCGCCACCGAAGGATCTACTATCCGCCGAGCCAACGTCGCGACGAGTACGCCCGTTCTCACGCGGGAGCACACGCAGAGCCCGCCTCCGCGAAATCGCGGAAGCGGGCTCTGCCACTGTTCAGGAATGCCGTCCGGCGGCGCGGCGGAGCGTCAGCCGTCGATCACGGAAAGCCGATCACCGGCCGGGCGGTCAGACGTCCTGCACCACGGGCCGGCTCTCCACCAGAACGCCCGCGTTGGCGTCGTATTCCCGCACGCGGATGGCGGTGCCGTTGGTCCATTCCACGATCACCGTGGTGCCGGAATTCTCCACGCCCGCCACCTCGTACGGGGGATTGTCGGGCCCTACGCGGCGGTCGCCGGGCACCAGCGCGGAGGCGTTCTTGATCATCCGCACCGACGGTTCGGCGGGGGTGGACGACACCACCACCGGCGTTCCGGGCTGCAGTTCATCCCACCGGCGCTCCTCGTCGTGCCGCCAGAGCACCTGCATCTTGCCATCCTGCATCTCCGCCGCCTCCACCACCCACTCCACCTCGCCCAGGAGCTGAAGGTCGCCCACGGACAATGCTTCCGCGTTCTTGATCATCGTTCTCTGATTCCACCGATTCTGTGCACCCGGCCGGCCGGGGCCGGCCTCATTGCCGCACAACCTATCCGTCGCGCCTCGTCCGCACAGCCCCCGCCCGCCATCCGCGTCCGCTCCGGACCGCCCGGTCGCCGCTCCGGGCACGCTCCTCCGCCGGCGATCCTCCCGCCATCGTCCGCGCGGACCCGCATTAGGGCCCCATCCATCCGCACATCCACCGCGGCATCCATACGCACGCCGCGCGGTCCCGTTCCGATCCACGCCGACGCGGCGGTGCAGCAGGACGCGCGGACGGCGTCGCCGCCCGCCCGGTCAGGCCATCCATCACGAAATCCGCTCCTCGGCCTGATTCTGTCGGAAACCGCGCCTCCGGCATCTTCCTCATCCCGCCATCCTCTCCGCCATCCATCTGCCGTTCAACACGTTGGATGATGATCATCCGCGACCTGACATCGGGGTGAAAGTCCCGCCCGCGGCGCCCGGAAGCGTCCGCGCGAGCGCGCCGGACGGGCCGATTTTCAGCCCGCGCAGATTGACGACAATCCGCACGGAACTTGCGAAAACAGCCGTGTCGACCCACGCCGGCGTGCCGCTCCCAGGCACGTTCGGACGCGCCGCGGTACGCCCTTTCCGGCCCGCGGCGCCGCCCCTCTCTGATGGAAGACCTCCCATGCGTGCCGATTCTCTGTTCCGCGCGGTCCGGATCGGTGTAGTTCCCCTGCTGCTGGCCGCCTGCGCCGACCGTGTGACCGGCCCCGTGCGCTCCGTTCCTGACCCCGGGACGGGCCGCTCCAGCGAACTGGAGTGCCGCGTGAACGTTCGCGCGCGCACGCTGGGGTGCAGCCAGGAGGGCGGCGCGGGCGGGCCGCGGAAGGCCATTCTGGGCGGGCAGGGCGTAAACGTGCGCCTGGCGTCCAGCAACCTGGTCTACGACTCCGCCACGCAGGAGATGCGCGTGGACGTCACCGTGCAGAACCTGGGGACGGGCGTGCTGGGCACGTACCACGGCGACCAGATCGCCGGCATCAACGTCTTCTTTCACCGCCAGCCCACCGCGACCGCCGGCCAGGGCAGCGTGGAAACCGCCAACATGGACGGCGCCGGCTCGTTTACCGACGCGGAGCAGCCGTTCTTTTCCTACGCCGCGGTGCTGCAGCCCAACCAGGTGAGCCCGGCGCGCACGTGGAAGTTCAACGTTCCCAACAGCGTGGAGGGCTTCGCCTTCAGCGTGTACGTCGAGGCGCCGCGCCAGGGGCCGCGCCCGCCGCCGGTGTACGGCATCTTTCAGCAGGTGGCGCCCGAGGGCGGCGGCTGCGGGCTGCTGGTGAACGGGGACGCGTACTGCTGGGGATACGGCGGCCAGGGCAGGCTGGGATACGGCGGAACCCGCAACTTCACCGATCCCGTTCCGGTCACCGGCGGGCACAAGTTCAAGCAGATCGCCTCGTCCGCGCACACCTGCGGCGTCACCACGTCGCGCGACCTGTACTGCTGGGGCCGCAACGACCACGGCGAGGTAGGCGCGCCGCCCACCGTGGTGGTGGAAGGCCAGTTCTACGGCAACACGCGCCACAACCCGGAGCCCGCGCTGGTGCGCGGCGGCATCCGGTGGGACGCGGTGGACGTGGGCCCGGCCTTTACCTGCGGGCTCGCCAGTGACGGCCGCGCCTGGTGCTGGGGCGTAAACGACAACGGGCAGGTGGGCAACGGAACGTTCACCAGCCAGCCGGAGCCCGCCCTGGTCTCGGGCGACCACCGCTTCACCGCCATCACCACCGGCGCGTACAACGCCTGCGGGCTCAAGGCCGGCGGCGAGGTATGGTGCTGGGGCAGCAACCGGCACCGGGCGCTGGGCGCGCCATCAACGCAGATCTGCGGGCAGTCGTTCACCTACCTGTGCAGCAACGTGCCGGTCAAGGTGGATACGGACGTGGCGTTCACGGCCATCGACGCCGGCACCACCGACCACGTGTGCGGGCTCACGGCGCAGGGCAAGGCGTTCTGCTGGGGCGGCAACGTGGGATACGAGGCCAGCCCCGGCGCGAACACCGACAGCATCCTCACGCCCATCGCGCTGCCCACGCAGGAGCGCTTCGTGACGATCGCCGCGGCCGGGCGGGAAACGTGCGCGGTGCGCGCGGACGGCGAGGGCTTCTGCTGGGGCGTGGGCAACGGCGATCCGTACGGCACCGTCAAGGCGATGGCGCCGGGCTACGCGTGGCGTGAACTGCGCCCCGGCGGCAGCCGCGTGCGCTGCGGCGTCACCCGCGAACTGGGCGAGGCGTACTGCTGGGGGCGCGAGAACCTGGGCCAGCTGGGCAACGGCGGCCACCACGAGCAGTCGTTCACCACGCCGCAGCAGCTGGCCCCGCTGCACGTGTACGACGAGGAGCCGCAGGCCGGCTTCGACCTCAAGGTGAGCGGCCGCGAGGCCAGCAGCTACATCGACGAACCGCTGTGGGCGGGCAACGACGAGGTCTACTCGGATGACGACTTCGGCCTGGTGCGCTTCATCTGGTCCTGGGGCGACGGCACCACCAGCGAAGGGCGCGTGGCGCGGCACTCGTACGCCCGAAACGGCGAGTACCCGGTCACGCTCACGGTCATCGACAGCTCCGGGCAGCGATCCATGAAGACCAAGAACGCCACGATCTGGATCTACGAAGGTCCCTGATCCGCATCAGGCGGGATGAAAGACGACGATCGCCGCCGCGGGCTTCCGCGACGGCGATCGTCGTTTCCGGCCGATGGATAGACTACCGGGCGGCGGGGACCGCCTCCGGATACAGCACGCTGGGATCGGCGGAGAGCCCGGCCTTCAACTGGCGGCTGGTGTCGTCGACCAGCACCTCCAGCAGGTCCGCCTCAATGCCGTCCAGCGCGGCGCGCACCACGTCCGCGGGATCGTTCTTGGGGCCGTCCCATCCCGCCATCATGTCGGTGTCCGTGCTGCCCAGGTGCAGGCCGGTCACCAGCGTTCCCTGCCCCGCCAGCTCCAGCCGGATGCCGTTGGTCAGGCTCCACTCCGCCGACTTGGCCGCGCAGTACGCGTTGGCGCCGTTGTACGAGAACCACGACAGCGCCGAAAGCACGTTGAGGATCGCGCCGCCGCCGTTCTCCTTCAGCACCGGGGCAAAGGCGCGCACCACGCCCAGCGTGCCGAAGAAGTGCGTCTCCATCTCCAGGCGGATCTTGTCCATGTCGCCCGTCACCAGGTTCTGGTACAGGCTGATTCCGGCGTTGTTGATCACCAGATCCACGTCCCCGGCCTGCGCGGCGGCCGCGGCCACCGACGCGGGATCAGTGATGTCCAGCTGCAGCACGTGCACGCCGGGGATGTTGACGGACTGCGGATCGCGCGCCGTGGCGTACACCTTGGCGCCGCGCTCCAGCAGCTGCAGGGCAAAGTGGCGTCCGATGCCGCGGTTGGCGCCGGTGACGAGGGCGACGGAACCTGAAATCTTCACGTGTGTCTCCTGGCCGGTGGAGGACCGTTCCGGGCGGGAACGGTGATGCGCTCAATTGTGTATCGATCGATACACAATCCGAAGCTAGAGCACTTGCCCGGAACTGTCAATGCCTTTACTATCGATCACTATGAAAGACGCTTCCGCCCCCCGCCGCAGGACCGGCCGCCCTCTCTCGTTTGACCGCGAGCAGGCGCTGCAGCGGGCCATGCTCCTGTTCTGGCGATACGGATACGATTCCACCTCGCTCGCCCAGTTGACGTCGGCAATGGGCATTTCGCCGCCCAGCCTGTACGCCGCGTTCGGCGACAAGAAGCAGCTGTTTCAGGAGGCAGTCGGTCGTTACAGCGCCGGCCTGGCGGGCTGGATGGACAGCGTGGACGCGGCGGCTACCGCGCGCGATGCGGTGCAGTCGCTGCTGGAGGGCGCGGCCATCGGCTTCACGGGCCCGGACACGCCCGCGGGGTGCCTCATCATCAGCGCGGCCACCAACTGCTCCGCGGCATCCGCCGACGTGCAGGCGGAACTCGCCGCGATCCGCCGGGAAACGGAAGGTCGCGTCCGCGACCGCATCCAGCGCGACGTCGACGCCGGCCTGCTCCCGCGCGATGCGGACGCGCCGGCGCTGGCGGCCATGTACATGACGCTGGTCCAGGGCATGTCCAACCAGGCGCGCGACGGTGCCCCTCGCGAAAAGCTTCTCGCGCTGGGTCGCGCCGCCATGCGAGCCTGGCCCGCGGACGCACCCGCCTGATCGCGCGGCGGATGGCGGATCTGGACGAATCCGTGCATGCTGGATGACAGAAAGCCCCGGACCGCGCGATCTGCGCGGTCCGGGGCTTTCCCTTGTATGATGACGAGCAGCCGGCCCGATCTCGGCGGCCCCCCACCTCCTTGGAATCGCGATCGGGAGCCGCCGGTTACGAGCAGGTCCGTCCGCCGCCCGATCCCATGTACCCGCCGCATCCCTCGGCGGTATCGGGAATCGTAGGCGAGGCGCCGGTGCAGGCACCCAGAACCGGAGCGGCGAGGAGCGCCAGCGCGAGCAGCAGTCTGCGGATCTTCATCTGAACCTCTGAGGATGAAAGGAAGGCGATGCGTGCGTCGGCGGTTACGAGCATACCCGTCCGCCGCCCGATCCCAGGGCGCCGCTGCACGTTTCAGCCGTGTCGGGAACGGTGGGCGTGGCGCCGGTGCACGCGCCCAGAACGGAGCTGGTCAGCAGCGCGGCCGCGAGAAGGAGCTTGCGTAGCGTCATGAGGTCCTCGCGAGAGAAAAGCGTGGAGGTGCCGGTCGGCGATCCCGACTTGAGAAATCTAGATTTCCGCCGGGCTGGGGTGAAGCGCGTTCACCCCGCGATCCAGCACGTTCGCCCCATTTTCCCGCGCCACAGCCTGAACGCCGATTTCCGCTTGGTGGGAAAAACACGAAAAGCCCCGCGAGCAACCGCTCGCGGGGCTTCTGAATGTGGCCCGGCCGAACCGCGTCCGTCGGGTCAGGAGCACGCCTTGCCCATCCCGGAGCCGATTATACCGCACTCGAGCGACGCTTCGGCGGGCGCCGCATGCGTCGGCGACTCGCCTCCGCAGGCGGACAGGGACGACGCGCAGAACAGCACGGCGGCGGCGAGCAGCAGCTTGCGAAGCTTCATCTGGACCTCTGCGGAAAGGAGATTCGTGGGTGCCGACAGGCATTCCCGGCACTCACAAATCTAGGCTTTCCTCCGCGCGGTTGAAGCGCGCTCACCCCAGAATTCCGGCGGTTCACCCCGTTCTTTGGAGCGGCGCCGCATCTCATCGATAACGCGGACAATCAGCCGCGCGGACGCCGATCAGCGCTCCGTGCCGGATCCGCCCAGCCGCGCCCACGCCGCATCGTACCGCGCCGCCATCGACCGAAGCTCCTCGCCCACGTCGTTCCAGCGCCCCTCCATCTCCGATCGCACCTCCCGCACCTCCGGGGCTTCCTCGCCGCGCCGCGCACGCCGAAGCACCGGCCACACGTTGCGGCTGCTGGCAATCACCTGCCGCGCCAGGCGGGGCAGCGGTCCCGAGGCGTTCGCGAGCACCTCATCCATCGCATTTCGCGCCACCCGCGCGGACGCCGCATCCGCCAGATGCCCGGACATCAGCATGTGGTCGATCAGAAACGCGCGGTACCAGTAGTGCGCCAGGCGGTCCGTGGCCGTCTTGACCGTCAGAAAATACAGCAGCTTTCGCGAAAGGCGCTTCAGCAGGCCCACCGTAAGGCGCACGGGAAGCGCCAGGCAGCCGCCCCCGCCCTCCCCTTCGCGCAGCACGGCGCGGGCGTCGTCCGGAATCGCGCGCCCGCGGGAGCGCGCCACCGCGCCCGGAATGCGGCCGCGGAAAAAGGCTTCGAACGCGTCATCCACGAACGGCACCGGAATCAGCACCGAAAGGCCGGCGAGCGTGGCGTCGCGGTAGCGCGTCCAGTCAAAGGCGGCGGTTTCCTGTGGCGGCATCAAGGTTCACGGTGCGGGGGCGAGCCGGAGATCATCCATCCGCAGCCCGGACGGAGGATCGGGAGTGCGCGGATGATTGCACGTCATGCGCCGGACGTCCCGCCATCCCCCCGCGTCACAGGTCGAACGCGATACGGATGGGGTCGCGGTACGTCCGCGTGGAGCCGGCCTTTCGCCCGTCCGCCAGCGTGAACAGGTACTCGCCCATCCCCCATGGCTCAATGAACTGCACCGCGTCCACGTTGATGATCATGGAGCGGTGGATGCGGATGAACCGGCCGGGATCCAGCACCTTCAGCATCTCCGCCATCGTCGCGCGATACAGAAACTCGCCGCCCGCCGTCCGGAGCTGCACGTAGTTGTCGGCGGCCTCGATCCAGAGCAGTTCCTCCGTGCGCAGGATCTGAAAGCGGTTGCCCACCCGCACCGACAGCCGCTCGCGGTACCCCGCCGCCCCCGCGCCCTCCACCAGCGAGGGGATGGATGGCGGAAAGCGTTCGCCCGCGGGCATCGCCGCACGCGCCGCCGCCCGCCGCAGCGTCGTCCGCAGCCGCTCGGCCGAGACCGGCTTCAGCAGGTAATCCACCGCGTTGGCCTCAAACGCACGCAGCGCGAAATGGTCGTACGAGGTGGCGAACACCACCGCCGGGCACTCCTCCGGGCCGACCTCCGCGATCACGTCGAATCCGTCCACCTCCGGCATCTGCACGTCCAGAAAGACGAGGTCGGGCCGCAGGCGCCGGATCTGGTCGATGGCCTCGGCGCCGCCCGCGCATTCGCCTACGACCTCGACCTCGTCCTCATCCGCGAGCAGCACCCGCAGCCGCTCGCGCGCGAGTGCCTCGTCGTCCACGATCAGCGTGCGGAGGGCGTTCATGGCAGATGCGGATCAGAAAGTGGCCGCGCCGGCGATGGGCCGCGAGGCGGGAATGCGATGCGGAACGCGCCTTCACGGATGCGGATGACGATGGGATCGCCCGTCGCGCGATCTCCTTCTCCTCCGCGGACGATCAGATTCTCCGTCGCCGCACGGATCTCCGGCTCCGAGAACGATTGTGTGGCCCGCCCTCGCACGGCCCGTCGACGGAGTCGGATCAGATGACCCGCCGTACACCGTTCGACTCCGCCGGTCAGGTCGCGGTAGCGGAGGGACCCAGCGGGACCACACGCGCGGCGGACAAGGGCACCCACGCGGCAGCGGACTCCGTCTCGGCGCCGCTGGGCACGGCCAAGGCGCGAAAGGGGATGGAGAGCGTGGTGGATGTTCCGCCGCTGGCCGCGTTCACCTGCAGCTGCCAGTCGCGCCCGTACAGCATTTCCAGCCGCGCGCGCACGTTCTGAAGGCCAATCCCCGACCCGCTGCGCGCCGCGCGCACTTCCCCGCCCGCCCCCGTGTCGGTGATGGCCACCTCCAGCCTGCCGCCCGTCCGCGCCAGCGATACGCCGATTCGCCCTCCGCCACGCACCGCGATCGCGTGGTGCACCGCGTTCTCCACCAGCGGCTGAAGCACGAACGGCGGAAGGCTCCCCGCCAGCGCGGCCGGATCCGCGTCGATCCGCACCTGCAGCCGCCCGCCAAAGCGCAGGCCCTCGATTCCCAGGTACAGTTCCACGATCTCCAGTTCCTCGCGCACGGCGACCTCCGGGTGCTCCGCGGATTCCACGGAGTGCTCCAGCAGGCGCCGCATTCCCAGCATCATCGCGCGCGCGGAGTGCGGATCGCGGTGCATGAGCGTGGTGACCGACTGCAGCGCGTTGAACAGAAAGTGCGGCCGCAGGCTGCTCTCCAGCGCCCGCGCCTGCGCGCGCAGAAGCTCCGCGCGCGCCGCCCGGCGCCGCTGCCCGAACTCGCGCGACAGCGTGATGGTGCGCATGGCCCAGCCCACCGCGAACATGTTCGCCACCGTGGCGATGGTCGTGGGCCCGGTCAGCAGCCGGTAGCTCAGGCGAAGGCGGCCGCCGGGACACTCCGCGTAGCGCGACAGGCACCACACCGCGTCGTCCAGCCACTGCCGCGCGACGGTCAGAAGCACGACCAGGAGGATCAGCGAAGCCACCCCGCCGCGCACCTCCCGGCCGGCGCGGGTGACGGTGAACGCGACCACGAAAATCGCCAGCCACACCCCCGACGACGCGGCGTTGCTCAGCGCCGCGTCCACGAAGTACGGCCCCTCCAGGCCGCCCTCGGCGCGGTACAGGTCGGTGGCGAGCCCGAGTCCCGCGTGCAGCATCCAGCATCCCAGCACCGCGGCCCTGAATCGCCCCGTCGTCCCGGACGGCGCCTGCGCGCCGGCAAGCGTCTGATCAGCCATCCGCGTCCTCCCGCAACCCGGCACGCTCCTCCAGCCGGCCGATGGGGATGCTCACCCGGCTCTCCACGCCCTCCGCCCGGTCGGCAAACCGGGGGATCGCGCCGGGCCCGAACTGGGCGGCCAGGCTGGCCGACAGGTCCGAAACGGCCTCCCACCCCTGCGCGTTCCGGGCGCTCGCCCCAACCGCCAGATCGTCGCGCACGACGATCTCCAGCCGCTCCCCCACGACGCGCACTTCGATCTCCACCACGACGTCTGTGGCGGCTTCCGGGCGGGCACGCAGCACGGATTCCAGCAGAATGGAGATGCAGTTGGGCGGGATGGGGAGGGCGAGCGCCGCGTCGCCGGCCTGGACACGCAGGTGGATGGTGGAGCCCGCGGCGGCGCGGTCCATCTCCACGTAGGCGTGGATGAACTCCAGTTCCTCATCCACGGACACGCGGCTCTGGCGGGCGCGCTGAAGCTGCAGGTTCAGCAGCGCGCTCAGCGACATCACGCGGCCGGTGGCCCCGTCGGGATCGGACAAGAGCTGGTCCGCCATGGACTCCATGGCCCGCAGCACGATTCCGGGCCGCAGGTGCGCGCGCATGGCCGCCGCGCGGGAGGCGGCGAGTTCGTCTTCCAGCGCGGCCATGCGCACCTGCTCGTGGTGGTTGCGGATGGCGCCGGACAGCGCGCTTCCCATCCCCACGAACGACACGTTGATCAGCAGATCGGCGCCGATGCCTACCAGGTACAGGTTCAGCAGACCGCCGGTGACCCATCCATAGCGCGACGCCAGCAGTTCAATCAGCAGCGCGCGCACGAAGCCCACGGCCAGCGCCCCCGCCGCGAGGGCAAACGCCTGGCGCCAGGTGGGACCCTGCTCCATGGGAAGCATGTAGCCGATGGAGCAGCCCAGCGCACTCACCACCATCCACGTGCCCATGTCGAACACCGCCGACTGCGTGGGATGGGAGAAGGTGCCTGCGAAATGATAGGCGAAGAGAGAAAAGCAGAACGCCCCCGCCCAGAAGGCCAGGTAGAATGCGGCGAGCGTGCGCGGGCGCAGAATAGCCGGCTCGCGCGGGCCCGCCATGCCAACAAGATTCGATAGGCCCGCGGCTTCCGGCTGCACTCGCCGTGCTCCTGGGGATCAGGGTTCGTGGATGATGTTTACGGTGGCGGAAACAGATAGCCGCCTTCACCCTCCATTGTTCCGTCCGCAATCCTGTAGAGACCCCGTACGCCGCGGCCTGGTCCAGGAATGATCGTAGGTAAGACGGACCGAAGAGCGATCTGGTTGCGGACGGTTCGTGGCAACGGGCGGAGGCGGGCGGGCGCGGAGTGCGCGAAGATGCCGGAACAACAAAACCCCCGACAACGGAATCTGTCGCGGTTGCTCGCTCAGGGCAGTGGGCCTGGGCCGATTCGAACGGCCGGCCTCGCTTGGCCATGAGATCCTCGCGCGAGGAGTCCGCGGCAGGGCACGCTTGGCGGACAGTGCGGGGATCGGGCGAGTCGTCGAGCGGGGGCGTGCGGAACTGCTCGCCCGCCGTCGCCTGAGATCAGGATCTCACAGCGTGGCGCGACCACCGTCGCCCGGTGCTGTCTCCCGCGACGGCAGCCACTTCCCCGCCGCGGGTACCCAGCAAAGGACCTTGCGCCCGCGTCCGGCACCATGGATGTTCACCCCCGGCGCCGTCGACCTGTGGCGAGCGTCAAATCCAGCCGTAATTCATTCTCTCCTTTCCCGACCGGCCATCATGCTCATGCCTTCGATCCGCTCCCTCCTCGTCCTCCTGGCGCTCACGCCGGCCGCCGCCGCGTCGCAGCCCCCGCCTCGGTACACGGTCGAGCGGCTGGGCGACTTCGGCGACCTTGGCGACGTCAGCATCCTGGGCAACCTGAGCATGAACGACTCCGGATGGGTCGCGGGGACGCAAGGGAGGATGATGCACGCGCGGCCGTTCCTGCACGTGGGCGGGGAGTTTCGTTATCTCGAGGGGTTTGCCGGGGAAACCAGCCGCGTGAGCGAGGCGGGCGCGGTGGTGGGGACGGGGCGGGAATCGCTGTCGGGGTCCTTCGCGTACCTGTGGCAGGAGGGCCGGACAACGCGCCTGCCGGTGCCCCAGGGGTTCTTCACGAGCACGGGGTTCGGGATCAACGGGCGGGGCGACGCGGTCGGCAGCGGCGCGCGACCGGGAGCACCTCCCGTAGCGCTGTTGTGGAGCGGCGGAACGGTGCGGATCCTTGCCCCTCTGGTGACCGGCGGGCTCGCGAGCGCCGTCGCCATCAACAATGCCGGGTGGGTCCTCGGAACCGCACAGGGCTCGGACGGAGAGCTGCACGCGGTCCTTTGGCGCAACGGCCGGGTGGAGGACCTGGCACCGTCCACAGGCGGCACCTACATGCCGTCCGACCTGAACGAGCGGGGACAGGTGGTGGGATCGATGATGGGGGATCTCCTGGTGAGCGCCTTTCTCTGGGAAAATGGCCGGATGAAGGACCTCACTCCGCCGGGAATGATGGCCTCGGCCGCGGCGCTCAACGACTCGGGGCAGGTGGTCGGCGAAGTTTCCCCCATGGAAGGCAGGGGGCGGCCGGTGCTGTGGGACGGCGGGCGGGTAATCTACCTGGACGAACTGCTCCCCGCGGACGCCGGGCTGCGCCTGACGAATGCGCTCGACATCAACAACCACGGGTGGATCCTCGGCCTCGCCACGCTCGCCGACGGCAAGGAAGAAGCGGTGCTGCTCAAGCCGGAGCGGTAATCACCCGGTGGTGAGAGAGTAACGGAAGAGAGCCGCCCCGGGCGCCATTGCTGGCAGCCGGGGCGGTTTTGTCCCTGTGGAGTTCTGCGCGGGACGCCGTTGCACCTGCGCCCGCGCGCGCTGCAGATCAGTCATGAACTCATCGGCGTCCGGGACGCCGCGGGAGAGGCGAACGATGCCTGCGACCACGGCACCTTCAAGCAGCGTCCGCTTCCCAGCCATGTGGAAGCACTACGCGCCCTCTCTCCGGCGCCCGCGACGGGGCGATCCTGGTGCGCCCCTGCTGCGTGAACGAGGTCCTAGCCGCCGCGCTGAACCGGTTTCACCCGTTTGAGTTCCGGATCGATCATTACGCCAGACGGCCGGAGATCCTGCGTCGGCGCAGAGCACGTGGTCCAGCGCCTTCCCCGATCTGATCTGATCGGCACTCAGAGGCACACCGATGCCCGAACGACGAAGCCGCGGTGTGCGGGAGTGCCGGAAAAACAAAACCCCCGACAACGGAAACCGTTGCGGGGGTTTTGCCTAGGGCAGTGGGCCTGGGCCGATTCGAACGGCCGACCTCACGCTTATCAGGCGTGCGCTCTAACCAACTGAGCTACAGGCCCTTCAACCAGTGTGTCCGGGATGTCTGTCCGAGTCGACCTGTGAGAAACTTTCGTCTTCCGAAGAAGGTTACTCGTTGTCTCCAGAAAGGAGGTGATCCAGCCGCAGGTTCCCCTACGGCTACCTTGTTACGACTTCGCCCCAGTCATCGAGCTCGCCTTC